>CAIVGO010000543.1 GCA_903905445.1 uncultured Bacteroidota bacterium | reverse complement strand
TTTTTGGCGTAATAGGTCTAAACGCTCAAAATCATTCGCAGTTTTCCCAAATAAACGCGCAAACTCGCCTGGATGTGGGGTCAAAACGGTGTTGCGCGGCACCAAACGCCACCAATCGGGATGTTCGGAAAGCAAATTGAGCGCATCGGCATCCAATACGAGGGGTACCTGAACGCTGCGCAGCAGTTGCTCCATCATAACGGCTGTTGCGGGATTTGTGCCAATGCCCGGTCCAATGCCTATTGCTTTATAAGGTGTCAAATCCGGCAAATTTTCCAGGTATTCAGCCCCTATACCCGGCGTACACATGGCTTCAGGCACAGTTGTTTGCAAAATGTCGTAACCACAAGTGGGCGCATGGATGGTCAGTAATCCCACCCCGGAACGCTTGCATGCTGTAGCCGACAATACCGCCGCCCCAATTTTTCCATAACTTCCCGCCAACAACAAAGCATGCCCAAAACTGCCTTTATGGCTAAATTTTGCCCGTTTTTTAAAAAAACTGCCAATATCTGCCTGCGTTAAATAATAAAAAGGCGTTTCGGTTTCCTGCGCGTACGCGGGATGCAAACCAATGCTGGCCACCGACCACGCCCCTACCCGATCGGCATTTTCGGGCAGCATAAACGCTAATTTGGGGGTTTCAAAACTAAGGGTACGGGTCGCGCGTACGCAAGCGCCTGTGCTCGTGCGATCTGCCGCCAGTCCGCTGGGCATGTCAATCGCAAATTTTGGAATGGCGGTATGATTCAGTAAATCAATGAGTTGCACCCATTTTCCTTCCAGCGGTCGATTGAGTCCGGAGCCAAACAAAGCATCTACGATTACCTGTGGACTGCCCTCTAACCCGGTTTTTAACAAGTCAAAACCATCCTGCACGTCGACGCCTTTGGGTAAAATGTCGCGCTGCGCTGCAAAATCGGCCGAAACCTGATCCGTAAGCGCACAAACAAATACCTTTACCGGGTAAAATGCCTGGTGCAACATCCGTGCGACCGCCAAGCCGTCGCCACCGTTGTTGCCCGGACCAACAAATACATACACCGGCTGGTTGGTATCTGGAAAATACCCTATCAACCAATCCGCAAATACCCGGGAAGCGCGGTTCATCAAATCGAGGGAAGCAATGGGTTCGTGCGCGATGGTGTAGGCGTCCCAGGCGCGTACCTGGGCTGGGGAAAATATTTTCATACAATTGTTTATGACAAACCAAATTTTTAAAGACCTAAAAGTAGTGGAATTTGCCAGTGTTTTGGCAGGACCGGCAGTCGGGATGTTTTTTGCGGAACTCGGGGCCGAGGTTATCAAAATTGAAAACAAAACCACGGGCGGCGATGTGACCCGCGGCTGGAAACTGCCTTCGGAAGACCCTGACTCAGCCATTTCGGCCTATTTTTGCAGTGTAAATTGGGGAAAAACCTATCGTTTACTCGATTTGAATGATCCTACCGACCAAGTCGAAGCACAAGCATTAGCCTTGGCGGCCGATGTAGTCATTTCCAACTTTAAACCTTCTTTTGCCGCCCGTTGCGGCGTGGACCCCAAATCTTTACAAAGCCAAAATCCGCGCCTGATTTATGCCCAATTGAGCGCTTTTGCCGATCCGGAGGACGAAAGCCCGGCTTTTGACGTGGTTTTGCAGGCGGAAGCCGGTTTTTTATACATGAACGGCGAGGCCGATCGGGCACCCGTAAAAATGCCAGTTGCCCTGATCGATATTTTGGCAGCCCATCAATTGAAAGAAGCCATTTTAATTGCCCTCTTACAACGCGCCCAAACGGGAAAAGGCGCACTGGTGCAAAGTTCTTTGGTAGAAAGTGCGATTGCTTCTTTGGCCAATCAGGCAGGTAATTGGCTCATGGCCGGACATATTCCCCAACGAATGGGCGCGCAACATCCCAACATTGCCCCATATGGCGATATATTTGCGTGCTCGGACGGACAATCGGTCCTGCTGGCCGTAGGTACAGAACGGCAATTCCGGCAATTG
>CAIVGO010000542.1 GCA_903905445.1 uncultured Bacteroidota bacterium | reverse complement strand
GAAATTATCCTGGACGATATTCAGTTTTGTAAAGAAATTGGCGTGCAAGGGGTGGTGGTTGGTGCGCTCACCCACGACCATACGCTGGATGTTGGGCTTTTCCAAAAAATGACGGAAGTGGCCGGAAAAATGGAGGTTTGTTGCCACCGCGCCTTCGATTACACCACAGATCCAGCAGCGGCCCTGGAAACCTTGATTCAATTGGGGATTCGCCGGGTGTTAAGTTCCGGGCAGGCGGCTACTGCTGAATCGGGCGTGTTGCTGTTGAAGGAAATGGTGCAGCAAGCCGCTGGGCGTATTCAGGTGATGCCCGGCGCGGGCATTGGTCCCGATAATATTCGATTTATTGCTGATACTACCGGCGCCAAGGAATTCCACCTGACGGGTAAAGCAAAAGTGGTTCAACAAAGTGGACACGGCGATATTCCCGGATTGGAATGGTGGTACTGGGAAAGCAATGTGGCGATTATTCAAGCAGCAATTGACGCCCTAAAATAGCGCCAAACTCACGCAATACGCCGCCAAAAGCAACAAAGACCAGCCTGTAAACCAGCGCATATCCATCCATTGATGCAAGGCAATGCCCTGTTTCGCTTTTAAATACCAGGCTAATCCCGCTTTTTCTACCCAAAAGGTAAGTACCGCCGACCAGGCTAAACCTGAAAGCCCAAAAAAGTACAATAACACAAAACCCGACACGACTTTACACGCCAATTCGAGCAAGCCAACCCAGAAAATGATGCTGGTTCGCCCCGTAGCCAACAAGATCGAATTAGGCAACCACAACCTGCTGGCGGTCATCAGCATATAAATATTGAATAAACTTGCACTTTGGGCAAAATCGGGGTTGAACACCAAAGGAAATAAAGGCTTGCTGATAAACAATAAAACGATACTGAGCGGGAAAAGTACGTTGCCTAATTTGCGGGTCATGGCTTTCATATCGTCCAATCCAGCTGCCAAATGGGCTGCGAGGTTCGGAATCAGGGCCACCCCCAAAGCGCTCACCAAAGCCTGAACCAAGGGAAATTCCCGCGCACCATATCGGAATATCGCAAAGATTGCTTCATCCTGATACCACCAACCGGCCAACCAATGGTCAAACATCACCACCACATTTCCGACCAACACATTGAGCATCAAGGGCCCGGCAAAAACAAGGTAGGATCGGATTAAATCGGGCCGAAAACGCAAACGGCTAAATCGGGTAACCACCCAAAATGTGTACGCAAATTTTAAAGCAGCCAAAAGTACCATGGCTTGCAAACTGCGCTCCAACCCCAAACCCAGAAACAAGGGGAGTCCTATTGCCAGTACCTGCAGTCCAAACGAACCAAGCCCCCAACCAATAATATGATGCGGTTTTTTTTGCAGCAAATAAATATATTCAACGGGGAAACTGGGCAAATTAAGCAGCAAAAACAGGCAAAACAGCGTATAATAGGGTAGGGTAGCCATGCCGGTCAGCACAGGCACCAGGATTTGATGACCGCCCAACATCAGGACAAACAACCCGACGGCAATTCCGGCAAAAACCAAAAAGTTATTAAAAAAAAAGTCCTGCTGATCTTCCGCCGAAAGCCTGGAATAGGTGGCGGGCATGGCTTGTAAAAGTCCGTTTACCCAGAAAAAAGTAAGCACCGTTCCAATGTACAACAACAATTCGTACACGCCAATATCGGAAGTCGCGAGACCGCTTTTAGCCAACAGCACACTACCCAGCAGCACCGCGCCCTGGCGCATGACCTGAAATAATTGAAGCGCACGGGTGGTGGTAACGGTTGGTAATTTCAATGCTCCTGTATTTGCGGGCTGATCGCAGCCAAATCGCTATTTTACCTTTAAATTTGGGATAACAAGCGGCTTTTCAAACTGCTGAATTCCTCTTCGGTGATTACACCAGCATCTTTCATTTCTGCCAGTTTTTTAATTTTATCAATGGTTTCATCGGTGCTTGATTTGGTTGCGGAGCCCGCCCGACTCACTTCTTCAGCGACCTGTTTGCCTTCCAAAATTTCCGTTTCGTATCCTTTGCGGGCGGTTGCCAGGTCCAGGTCGTCGAGGCTGCCACCATGATGAAAATGATTGGCAACTACCTTTCCGAGTGCATACGTGGAAGCGCCGGATAATGCGGGCATACTCAGTTCGCCAATAATGGTGCCAACACCGGGTATAATTTTGATCAAACTTGCCCCCAACCGCGCAGCACTACTGCCCGCCACTGCAGAGATGATGTTTTTGCCCAATACGTCCATGAACCCAACCTGATACAGTTTGGCTAGTTGGCGCAACATGCTTAACTGCACGGCACTTACCGCCAATAGGTCGGCGCCAGGCATCGGAATCAAGGCTGCGCCCAGCGAAAAACCGACATGGTTGCGTATAATTTCGGATGCTTTTTGATTTTTATCCTGCATTTGCATATTTTGGGTGTTTGAAAGGCCGCGTTCTTGTTGGATGTAGTCAAGCAAGGAAAGTAAAATGGATATCTTCCCGCCTGGGATGGGTTTTATCATAGCATTGGTCTGCATTGGGTGGTAAAAATATCCCAAATGCGCTACAAAAAAGCACAACTTACATGGTTTGCATGCTAAAATAACGACAAAAATGCCAAACTAAGCGATAAAACCCATTCCATGAACAGGTTTTATCGACTACTTATCCGGTTTTTCCGAGTGCAATGACGGTGGTTGGCGTCGCATTGCCTGCTGGATTATCTTCTTCCGAAATGGCAAATGCTTGGGCATTCGCTACGTACTTAAAGGTTTGGTGGCCACCGATTGAATTGAAATCAATCATGCCCATACTTACCGGTTTTCCATCAATAATTGCCCAAAACTGGAGATATTTTCCGGCGCTTGGTGCGGGTACGCCCGAAAGATCGAGCACCAGGCTATTGCGCAAGTCGCTGTTAAAAATGCTGGTCAATACATTTTTGCCATTGTTCAATTCGATCCGTTTGGTATCTGGATCGCGTACCAAGTTTGCAAATTCTTGATCGCTACTTGCCCGGGTGCTGCAGGTTTGCAGATCGACGCGCAGTTGTTCTATTTGCTGTCCTAATTGAGTTGTTTGTTGTTTGGCTTGCTGGAGTGCCATCCACAAGTAGCCAGACAAGGCGAGCAGTGCCACACTGGCAGCCAGGAGCCAGGGACTATTTGCACGGCCTTTCGTTGTATTTGCGTTAAGTTCAGGCGCTTCTGGTTCCTGTTTTTCGGCATGCTGAATTGCGTCCATGATCCGTGCTTTTAAATCGAAAGGCGGCGCAATTGCCTGGGCCTGTGCATATTGTTCGAGGGCTAGTTCAATGGCTGCCAGTTCGGCTTGTACCACGGGATGCTCGTCGCGCATGCGCATTACGAGACGGCGCTCTTCATCGGTACATTGACCGAGCGCAAACGATTCCAATAATCCTGAGTTTATGAACGATTGAAGTTCCATTGTATGATTGCGGAAAAATCCGATCTGTTGTTGTACTTGCTGCTTTTGAAGCAGAAAGGGTAATGAAAATTAAATGAAATGGATGAGCCAGGCAGCCAACAAAATAGCCGCCCTGTTATCGCCAAAAACGGTTCGTAACTCGTTGATGGCGTATCGAATGCGTGTTTTTATGGTGCCAAGTGGTATGCCCGTTACTTCGGCCACCTCTTCTTGTGTGTACCCTTTGAAATAGATCATTTCAATCAGACTACTGTATTTTTCATCTAATTTCGAAACGATTTCTCGAAGGCCTAAGTGGTCTGGATTAAGTACTTCCCCACCTGCTTTGGTTACAATTTGATCGAGGTTGCCTGTTTTTTGGGCATTTTTGAAATGCGCGCTGCGGGTTGCATCAATGGCCGTATTTCTGGCGATGTTGAGTAGCCAGGTAAAAAGCCGTCCCTTGCTTGCATCGTATTGCGCACCATTGCGCCAGGCTTTCAAAAAAGTATCTTGAAGTACCTGTTCCGCAAGTTCATTCGTTTGCACAATGCGCAGCACCACACCATATAATGCCCCGCTATAGGCATCATACAGCGTACTGATCGCGCTTTGATCTTGCTGTTGCAATCGGATAATAAGTTGTTGGTCTTGCATTAGAAAAGCGCACAAGGCCAGTTGTTACGACCTTATGAGGTTACAAAAGTCACTGTTTTTTTCGAGGTAGCAAACCTATGATTGCTTTTTAGATGGATTTTATCCCAAACTAGCAAAAACAGGAAGCGGGGCCTTTCCAAAATATACGAAAGATGGCGGGCGTTTAGTTTTTTATGATAAAATATTGCTTTAAAATGCCTAAATTGTCCTATTCTACGAAGGTTTCGGTCAAAACAATCTGCCGTGCTCCTTGTTTTTATCTTTAAAAATACTTAAAACAAAACAACCATGCAAGCTTACGAAACCTTAACAGCAGCCATTGATGCACTGCGCGTGCAAGGCTACACCAAAGACTTTAACCTTCAACAAGATAAGTTGACCTGCCAGGCGGATGAAATTCAAATGTTTCATGATGAATTTCATGTGGATCACTACTACCGTTTCGAAGGCATGACCGACCCCTCCGATGAAAGTGTGGTGTATGCGATTTCTTCCGAAAAATATAAGGTAAAAGGTATTTTGGTAAATGGGTACGGCGTTAGTAGTGAGCCTATTACGGATGAATTGCTTGAAAAGTTGAGGTAATTATTTTACAACAGCACATCATCAACCGGGACCATCTTTTCCGGCAAATCTGTTTCACCCAGCATTTCACGGATGTCGATTTCAATATTTCGGCAAATGGTGGCAATGGGTACATCGTTTACCGCATTATCGAAAGGATTTTCGCTGTATTCGCCAATTTGTTCCATGGTATAAAACACCCAGGAAATTAGCATGGCAAATGGAATGGTAAGCCAAACACCCCATGTTGCCAGTGCACTCAAGTCCTTCATGAGCGCAAAAGGCAGCAAAAAGATGAAAATATTCACAAAAACACGGCTGAAAATGCTGTATTGACGGAATAAAGGGGTTGATTTTATCCGTTCACAACCACCCTGCAGGTTCATCATTTCGTTGAGGTGCTTGACCAAATCGCTGTGTTCAAAATCGTCGATGGTGCGGTTGCGTTTTAATTTTGTCAGTTCTATCACTTGAATTTTTAAAATACCCGAGGCAGCATTACTTTTTGCCTTAAGCACTTCGAAGTACTGCGATTTATTGTTTTCGGCTAAAATACGTTGCAATCCGGCCTCAAATGCTTCCAACTCTGAGCGTTCCCCTTTAAAACTTTGATGCAGGTTTTGTTTGCTCGTTGCCCACGGTATGGTTTTGCGCAATTGTAATCGGAAAATATTGAGGTAAGCAATATGGCGGTATAATAAATCTTTCACAATTTGTTTGTCTTCCACAAGCGCGATGAGTTGCATGGAAAAATTGCGGCTTACGTTCGTCAAACCGCCCCACAATTTGCGTGCTTCCCAAAGCCGATCGTAGGCTTGATTATTCTTAAAACCTACATAAAAGGCTACGGCAGTGCCGATCGTTGCCACCGGAACAAAAGGAATGGCAAAAAAATGAAAGCCCAGTATATCGTATAGAATGACGGCTATAACGCTGACAATCATGGTTTTAATCAGGTTGTTTTTGGCAAAATGCCAAAACATCAGGTAGGTAAAATCTTTTCCGGTGTACATAGCAGGACAATTTGGACAGGAGTGTGCGCAAATAAAAACAAAAGTATTTACAACCTGCATTTAAATTTGGTACAAGGGGAAATGCATTGTCCAAAACCCGAAAGAACGCAAATCAGGAACATTTGTATCTCCCCAAAAAAGGGTAAAAACCAGCAATTTAGCCTTTAAAAACGACCAAAAAACGAAAGCGTCGGGTTCTTCTTTCGAAATGGAGCCATTTTTGCATAGAGCATAAGTTATAACAATGCTTCATTAATATGACCCGATTGCAAGATCTACTCCGGCGCACTACATCAGGTGCGGCCTGGCTTCCTGAAATTGATGGCTTGCGTTTTGTGGCAATTTTGCCCGTGGTGCTCCAGCATCTCTTGGAGCGTTTTTATCGGTATACTCAAGTAGACAAGCCTGCTGCGCTTTTTGACGACCAATTGGCTTTTTTTATTAGTCGGGGCACCGTTGGGGTGTTTTTGTTTTTTGCCATCAGCGGCTTTGTATTGGCGCTTCCTTTTGCCAAATCGGTCCTAAACGATAAGCCCCCTGTGCCGCTCAAGCAATATTATTTGCGGCGTTTGACCCGTATTGAGCCGCCTTACCTGATCTGGATGACCGTTTTTGCCCTGGTTTTGCTGGTAAAAGGCACTTATTTATTGCCCGAACTGTTTCAGCACTGGCTGGCAACGGTTACCTACACCCACAACCTCATTTTTCACGATTATACCCGCATCAATCCGGTGGCCTGGTCGCTGGAGGTAGAAATTCAGTTTTACCTCGTGGCGCCTTTTTTAGCCATGGCCTATTTTCGGGTGCAGAATAACTGGTACCGTCGCATCGGGCTTGTTGCGTTGATTTTCCTGGCCATTACCTTACAAACCTATTCTGGCGGACCGATCCCATTTTGGTTAAAAGCCTCTATTTTGGGACAAATTCAGCATTTCTTGATTGGTTTTTTATTAACCGACCTGTATTTAACAGAATGGAAGGCGGGCGTGGTCAAACACCGTATTTGGGACCTTTTAGCAGTACTTGCTTTTGTGGTAATGTGTTACACCTGGTCGAGCGAGTATCTGAAAAACCTGCTTTTTGCCCTGGCTTTGTGTACCTTGTTCATGGCAGCATTTAAAGGGGTTGCTTTTCGGCAAATGCTTCAAAATACCTGGATTGCCGTGACGGGGGGTATGTGTTACACCATTTATTTGATCCATCTGCCAATGTTAGAAGGCTTTATGCATATTTCGAACAAAATTGCGCTGGGAAATGGGTTTTGGCTCAATTTTATCGTGCAGGTTTGCATTTGTTTGCCGGTAGTTTGGGGTGTTTCGGCCTTGTTTTTTATCTTATTGGAAAAGCCGTTTATGCAAAAGAAGTTTCCAATGCCAGCCTGGGGTCGGGCCATTTGGCAGCGTTTGTTTCGGAAAGCGGGGAGTACAGCGGCACTGGTAATATTGTGTTTTATGCCCGGCCTTGTGAAAGCGCAAATTCAGGATTCGTTGGTAAAACCAGTTTTACCGGTGTTGCAATCCGATAGTTCAGCCACAGACATCCTAAAAATAAAGATTGACAGCGCGTTGGTGCGTCCTGCATTTTTTAACTTGAAATTGAAACCGCTTTCCGTTTTATGCGACCTGGCCGTTTTAAATTCCCATGAAGTGAAAGCGAAGCAATACGATATGGCCAAGCAAGATCTGGCAATATCGGTTCAGCGCCGCAGTTGGGCTGAATTGTTGTCGGCCAATATCAGTGGACTATACGGCAATGCCTCGGCTTTAGATGCAAGTTCGGATGGTTTTGGCACGCGTTATGTGCTTACCGACCGCAAGCAAACGGGATATAACCTGAGCGTGGCCCTCAAGATTACCGGGGCAGATGTGCTCACGCGGGGCCAGAAAACAGAATTGTTGCGGGTACAGCGACAGCGCTATCAAGAAGAACAAGGTATGATTCAAACTGATATTCGCGCCAACACGATTAAAATGTATTGTGAATTAGAATTGGCTCTCAAAAGAGTTGTTGCCAAGGTGGAAATGGTGGAATCGAATCGTGTCACTTTCAGTATTGCTGAAAAATATTTTCAGGAAGGAAATTTGCCCATCAGTGAATACAGTATTTTGAGTTCTGTGTACAACAAGGCAAAAGAAGAATTAATGGATGCCCAAGTTGAAGCACAAAAGCAGGTTTTGCTCTTTTATGAACATATTGGAGCCGACATTTGGGAACGATAAAAGTTTTATTGTCTGACAGTTATGTCGGGTAATTTTAATAAACTATGACCTTAATACAATTTTTGCGATTAGTAGCGCGCAACCTGAAATGGATGCTGCTTACAGGTATTATTGCCGGTGGGTCTACCTTTTGGTCGAGCCGGGATGAGAAAAAAACCTATACTTCCAATACCATCCTAAATACCGGACTCGTAACCTCCTACAACATCAGCAACAGCCAGGGCGGAAAAGTGGACTATGGTTACACCAACAATGAGAGTGAAAATATCCTCGGACTAGCCAAGAGTCGGGAGACCATGGAGGCCCTTGCTGCAGAGTTGCTCACCGATGCGTTGATGTTGGCGCAACCCAACGACGACACCCTTACCGCTGGCTCCTTTGCTGAGTTACAAAAAATGGTGCCCCAAGATGTTCGGCAATTGGTAGTGGTGCCTGGAGATGTTCAAAAAACATTAGAAAATGTAATAAAGTATCGGGAACGCCGGGATAAAAACCCGATTAAAGATTTGCTTGAGAGCGATCATGACCTGTTTGGGTATGACCACCTGACCACCATGGTGATCAAGCGGGAGGCCAGCACCGATATGATTCGGATCGCGTATACCACCACCGATCCTGCTGTTTGCCGAAATACGTTGTTG
>CAIVGO010000541.1 GCA_903905445.1 uncultured Bacteroidota bacterium | reverse complement strand
CGTCCCACATAACGTGGGGCGGCCGTTTTTTAATTCCTCCCAGGTTGGAATCTTTCCCTTCCGCCCTTCCGGCGTAGTGATCTTTCATTTAAAAAATGTGCTCTAAGGTCTTTAAAATGCTCAGTTTTTAATACATGTTTGCAATGTATATTCAATAATACGATTGATTACCCTGTCAGATGATAAGTAAGGATTTAGAAATATGGGTTGGAAACAAGATGCATTAAATAAAATTTTTAAAGACCTTCATAATGCATGGGAAATGAATCAGCTGGAAACTACAGATGCAGATTCGGAAAAATTATAAGCCCAAAGGAACATTGAATAATATACTAGTTGTGTAAAATTGGCATGTGGTGTCCCAGTGTCGAAAACAGGAAAAAAAGCCGGGAATATTTGCAATAAGTCTACAATTTGCCATTTACCGTTTTATTGTAAGGAGATACCATTTTAATAGTACCTTTGCCTACGTTGTTTTGCCTTTTGCCATTCAGGCGAAATTCTGTTTCACGCAGAACATTCCTCAATCACGCTTAACTTCATCTCCGTCAAATTTCAGCAACAGCATGTTACATGTCTGCTGCTTTTGCTGTTTGGGAAAAAAACTTTTCCCATGACTAGGTTGTCGCATGCCTCCCCAAAACAAGCCGGTTTGCCCTCCAAGGAATTTTCCACGAGCAATAAAATAAAACGTATAAAATCATTTAATCATGGTGAAAAGTTTAAAAATGAAGGCTTCTTTGAATTTTAGCCTGGGATTTGCGTGGTTTCAGGCTTTTGCAAAAGGGGCTTTTTTGGCATTTTTTATTTTAAATGCGCTACCGGCCGCGTATGCCAACATCGACGTATCGGTAACAAGCCCCAACCCCAATTATATTGCGGGCCAAACCAATTTGTTCACGTTTTACGTCGACTTGGCAGTAAGCAATGCTGAATACGTTGATCGTTTCCAGTTTGTATTCCCAGCCGGGATAACCGTCCTTTCCGGCATACCGGCTTCTGGCGGAGGCAATTGCGGAACCAACGACGGCATTCAAGCCATTTGTTCGCCCGTTATCAGCTGGAAAACAGGCGCCAACATCCCTTGTAATGGGGCATTTATCCCAACACAATGCGGCGTTTACAACAATGTAAGCCTGGTTTTTAAAGTGACAGCCATTGTTCCTGCCAATTTCACCGGCCCCATGACCGTTACCCTGAACAGCACTGGCGACGGGTATCCCAGCGGTGTTTCGAGCACCGAATCTGACGATATCGTGTTTCAATATACACCGCCCTGCAATGCGCCTGGCGGCCTCCTTGCTTCCAATGTTTCTTATTCTTCATTTGCCTTGGCCTTCAACAGCGTTTCCGGCGCAGGGAGTTATCAAACCCGTATTCGTCCGGCCAATGGAAACTGGGAAGAGGGCGTCTGGGCGCCAGATCTGAGTGTTATTTGGCAAAATGCCGTACCCTGTACCGCCTACGAATGCCAGGTGCGGTCCGATTGTGGCGTAAATCAAAGCCAATGGTCTTCCAGCATTATGCTTACATCCACCGGATGCAACGATCCGTATTGTTACTCTTATGGTATTTCATCCAATGAGTGGATTCAAAACGTTCAATTTGGTGCCATCAGCAACAATTCAGGCAATAACAACGGCTACCAGAATTTTACTAACTTATCCACCACCATTGTAAAAGGTCAGTCCCAGTCCATTACGATTACGCCCAAAAATGTAGACAATGTGCAGGCGGCTAATTTTCTGGTATGGGTTGATTTCAACCACGATAACGATTTTAATGATCCCAACGAAATGGTAATTGCTGCCACTGGAAATGATGAAACGCCGCTTTCCGGTGTCATTACGGTTCCAGCAAACGCAGTTACTGCGAATACAAGGATGCGCGTGGAAATGGCCGTTTCGCAAATCCAGGGCCCCTGCGATATTGAAGATTACCGGGATGTAGAAGACTATACCATTAATATCGTTGATCCTCCTTACCTCAATGTTGCACCAAGTACCATTAATGTGAATGCCAATAGCGGTAACACGCTTTTCGTAGTGTCGAGTAACTGCCCAAGCTGGGCGATTACAGGGGCGCCGACCTGGTTGAGTGTGAGCACCTTAGTTGGCAGCAACAATAGTACGGTCAATTTAATTTATACCGAAAATAACACCGGTTTTGCGCGCATGGCTACCCTGACAGTGAGTGGGTGCAACATCACAAAAACCGTTACTTTGACCCAACAGGCCCATAGCCTGAATGTTACACCAACGTCATTCACGGTGGCCCCTAACAATGGCTCGTTAAATGTGGCACTTTCCAGCGATTGCAACAACTGGACTGTTACTGGTGCACCCGTGTGGTTGACCGTTAGCCCGCTCTCCGGCAGCGGAAATGCCAATCTTACCCTTACCTATACCACCAATACGGGAAGCGATCGTGCCGCTACCCTAACCGTTGCGGGTTGCGGAATCACCAAAACGGTAACATTAACACAGCAAGGTTTGAATTTCACCGTAAGTCCCGCAACCATCTTGGTTACCTATCCAAGTGGCAATTCATCCGTCAGTGTTTCAACCAATTGCAATGCCTGGAATATTACAGGCGCCCCCTCCTGGTTAACCGTAAATCCATCCAGCGGGTCGGCTGGAAATACCAACGTCAGCCTTTTCTACAGCGCCAACAACACCGGTAACCAGCGAGTCGCAACACTAAATGTTTCCAGTTGCGGTGTTGTTAAATCCGTTACGCTTACTCAATTTGCGGCGTCTATGACAGTTTCCCCACAAAGCCTCGATCTCGGATATACAAGTGGTAGCGCGAATGTGGCGGTTTCCAGCAATTGCACTGCCTGGACGGTAACTGGTTTGCCTGTCTGGCTGACGGCAACGCCAAGCGGCGGCAACGGCAATGCCAATATTACCTTTAATTATACTGCAAATACCTCCGGCAGCGCACGCACAGCAGTTGTAACCATTTCCGGTTGCGGAATCACGAAAACCATTATCATCAACCAGGCATTTGTTGCACTTAATGCCAACCCAACAACTTTTAGTGTTGGCTATCAAAGCGGCAGTTCCAATGTGACCATCGCTTCAAACTGCCCAGCCTGGACCATTACCGGCGCCCCGGCATGGCTGCTTGCTGTTCCCTCCAGCGGAAATGGAAATGCAACAGTCGGACTGTTTTACTCGGAAAATAGTACAGGAAACCCCAGAACTGCTACGTTACAACTGAGTGGTTGCGGAATCACGCAAACGATAACCCTGACCCAAGATCCGGTCATTTTCAGTTTGACCCCGCCCAACTTAACTGTTGGGTATACCAGCGGCAATTCGTCGGTCCAACTTACAAGTAACTGCGCTTCCTGGACAATCAGCGGCATGCCCGCCTGGCTCACAGTTACACCCACAAGCGGCAGCGGAAATACCTATTTTACCTTAAACTATCAGGAAAATAATACCGGAAACATTCGAACGGCAACCCTTAAAATTGCAGGTTGTGGTAAAGATACCTCGTTTGTTCTTACGCAGGAATCATCAAAATTTTTGAATGTTTCGCCCGATACCTTGAAAGTGGGCGCCCTTTCAGGCAGTTCCAGCATATCCGTTTCCAGCAATTGTGCGGCATGGAACGTTTCTGAAACGGCTTCCTGGTTTTCGGTTAACCCGATAAGCGGAGCAAACAATGGAATAATTACCCTAAATTTTGATGCCAATAACTCAGGCGTCCTGCGTTCGGATGTAATAAAAGTCAGTGGATGCGGTTATACCAAAACGGTCGTCGTTATCCAGAACTTCCTGACCATTACCGTCCCCTGGACGGTGGTTCCTACCGGAGAAAACCACACCATTATTTTGCCCAAAAACATGCCATCCGATATTGCCGGTACGCCCCTACAAACGGGTGACTGGATTGGTGTATTTTACGATTCATCCGGGGTGAGCAAGTGCGGCGGATATGCCGAATGGAAAATAGACTCCTCCACTGCAATCGCTGCATTCGGCAACGATGGCAGCCTCCCAACCAAAAATGGTTTCAATCCAGGAGAAATTTTTAAAGTTAAAGTCTGGAAAAAATCTGTAAATCAGGTTTTTAATGCATCTGTACAATATGCCCCTGTTGGAAATCCTCCAATTGTAACACACACCAATGCGTATGCAAAAGACGGCATCAGCATGCTTTCGGCAATCCAGGCCGCTGCCGGCAATGTGCAGGCTGTTCCAATTGCCGCTGGATGGAATCTCATTTCGAGCTACATCGTACCCGATTTTCCCAATATGCTGGATGTGTTTGAAGATATTGCCCCGAATATTGTAATCGTAAAAGACGAAAACGGAAAGGTTGCCATTCCTTACCCACCAGCCAATGCTGTAAATACCATTGGAAACTGGAATGTTTTGAAGGCGTATCAGGTAAAAGCCAATCTAAAAGATACGCTGTTGGTCTTTGGAACCAAAGTTGTACCGGAAAATACGCCCATGCCTATAGTGCCAGGCTGGCAATTTATTTCCTATCTTCGAACCGCTCCCATGAATGTTGAAACGATTTTTAACGGCATCATAAGCAAAATTGACGCCGTAAAAAGCAATGATGGGAAGGTCTATTTGCCTCAGTCGAACATCAACACGCTCATTGCGCTCATTCCAGGCCAGGGATACCGCGTGAAGGCCAACGCCGCCACGACCTTGGTGTATCAGGCCAATGTTGCCGCTCCCGATGTCGCACTCAGGCCAGCAATTGTATACAACCTGAAGCATTTTGTGCTGGATAGCAATTTAAACACCGGAAATAATGCAATTCTGGTTTTTCCCGATACCCTTTTGGTTGGATTGTTACACAATGGTGACGAAATTGGTGTTTTTAACCAAAAAGATACATTATGCGGTGCCGCGATTTACAACGGCTCCGGAAGCTTGGCTGTAACAGCCTGGGGCGATGATCCAACCACCAATACCCAAATCGAAGGCATGACTTCGGGAGAATTCTATAAATTGAAAGTATGGAAATCCCTTGAACAAAAAGAATACAATACAACGTATGCTTTTTCCGATTCAAGTACGACCTATCTGCCCGATGCCATCGAATTTGCAACCCAATTGATGCTCAAAGACATCAGTGCCGTACAAATGCTGGGCATCAATCGCGCACAACTTGAAATTTTCCCGAATCCGACTTCTGGTGAAATTAACTTGAAGTTTACAACTGCCCATGCTGCATTTGCAAATATTTCCGTTTTTCGCATGGATGGGGCCCTGGTTTTGAATAAGACCGACTGGGAAATTCCGGCTGGCGAACACCTCCGGAAATTGAACCTGCCGCAAAATCTTCCTTCCGGTACGTATTTGTTGAAAATTCAGTACGGAGAAGAGACTGTTTTGCGCAAAATTCAATATAACAATTAAAAGCCTGTTAAAAACATAATTTTTTCTGTTTTCGACACTTTTTTTATTAAAAAAGTGTCGAAAACAGAAAAAATGTGCTCTAAGATCTTTAAAATGCTTAGTTTTTAATCCATATTTGCAAGGTATATTCAACAGGACAATTGATTACCCTGTCAAATGATAAACAAGAATTTAGAAACATGGATTGAAAGCAAAATGTGTTTTCAATTAGTGGGCGCGCAGTATATTGTTTTAAGCCTTCAGACGATCGTTCGAGTGGAACCTTGTTGTTCGATGTGGACGACCGTATGGTAACCGTAGGGGAGACCTTCACGGTCTCCCTAACAGCAGCGGAAGCCGTGGCAGGGTACCAGTTCACGATGAACCATCCCGGTTTAGAGGTGGTAGATATCACCCCGGGTTCAAACATGAGCAGCGGTAACTTTGGTATCTTCACAGATGCGATTACGACTTCCTTCGATGGTGCAAACCAGGGAGCATTCAGCGTTACTTTCCGTGCGACGAAAGGTAGCAAATTGAGCGAAATGTTGAGTGTTTCTAGCCGGATTACGAAGGCAGAGGCGTACCCGACCTTCGCAAATGCTTCGGCGGATAAAAAAATGAACGTAGCATTCCGTTTCAACAACGGAGCAACATCAACCGTAAGCGGTGTAGGTTTTGAATTATACCAAAACCAACCGAATCCGTTTGTAAACAAGACCTTTATTGGTTTCCATTTACCCGCCGAAGCTTCAGCGCAGGCGGGCGCAACAATCCAGGTAACGTTGAGCATCTTCGACGAAACAGGTCGCCTGGTTTACAACCAAAAAGGTGCGTTTGCAAAAGGGTACAACACGATTGCGATTGACAAAGCGTTGTTGAACACGGTGGGTATGTTGTATTACAAGTTGGAGACGGCGACGGATAGTGCTACTAAGAAGATGATACAGACTAAATAAGCATTTTTTGAAAACAAAGTGTTATTTTGAAGATTACCCGTTTGGGAGGCAACTCTCGGACGGGTAATTTTTTTTGATTTAAATTATTTACGGGCATATAATGTAAATGAATCATTCATGCTTACGCAAGCACATCTTAGTGTCTTATATTGTTTAGATGTTTTATAGATACAAGCCCGTTTTTTTTACATTTTAAGCGATGGCTGCGGACTAAATCCCAGGGTAGTTTTACCATTTTACCAAATTTTACTTAATAATACATTTACTCATGAAAAAAAGGTTTACCCACTCGCTTGGGATTAATCAATTTGTGCATGATTTAAGCACTATGATTATTCCATTGCTGTTGCTGATTTCATTTCAGATCTCAGCGCAAATCGTACCCAATGGCAATTTTGACGATGGATCTAACGGTTGGAATGTTGTCAATGGTACCGCTCCAAACAAATGGTTCATTGGAACAGTATCTCCTATTCCAGGCCCTGTTCCAGTTGGGCTTTCCGGGAATTATGCGTATATATCGAATAGTAATGGGTTAAACTGGGATTATTCCAATAATTCTACATCTGTTGTACATTTTTATCGGGATATTACCTTGCCAGCCGGGGTACCTGTTTTTGAATTAACATTTGACTGGATCAATAATGGAGAATCGACTTATGATGAATTACTCGTTAGTACAGCG
Organism: uncultured Bacteroidota bacterium; assembly: GCA_903905445.1. Lineage (GTDB taxonomy): Bacteria > Bacteroidota > Bacteroidia > Chitinophagales > Saprospiraceae > M3007. The sequence goes on along the minus strand of CAIVGO010000541.1, from coordinate 22,440 downwards.
CCAACCTACTATACCCCTACGGCCAGTACAGTAAATTTAATGCAAAGTGGGCTTCCTGCGCCAGCAAATACGCTTGCCCGTTTTTCTAATCAAACAACCAAGCAAACGGCAAGCGTGCGTATTTATGGTAGCGATTATGGTAATTGTACTTTGCCAGTGACGATTCGATTGATTTTTACCTGGAAAAACGATGATATATTCGGATCCAATCCACCTGCTGCTTTAGACAACATTGTGATCAATGAGGTTCCCATGACCTTGTCCATTGGTGGTGGACCTAAGGCGCGTTGCGCAGATGCATCAGATTATTCGTTTTCAGCAACGCCGACTCCGGGAATACAACCAGGCTCGACCAGTACTTTTAATATTAGTCCGGCAACACCTGGGTTCGTGAACAACAACAACGGTACCGCAAACTTAGATGTTTCGCAGGTAACATCTCCCGGTAAATACACGGTTGAATACGCCTACACTGCCGATGGTTGTACATATCGTATCAGCGATACAATCCGAGTTTTTAGTGTTCCAAAAGCGAACTTGAAAGAAACGTTGGCGGGCTGTTTGATTCCTGGCGATTCCATTGATTTGGGGGTGATGTTTGATGGATCCATTAGTGCCAAGGGCATTTGGAGTAAAGTAAACGGCCCCGCTGTTGCCTTAAACGGATCAAAAATTGAAGTTCCTGCCAATGGCGGGTGTTTTACATTTAAGTATGCAGCACCCAATCCGAATGGTTGTCCAAATGCGCCCTATCAGGATGAGGATCAGTTATTAATCACGATCCAGCCGAATCCAATTTTTACCTTAACAACCCCTGATCCATCGCCGATTTGTAGCGACGGTACGCCTGTAATGGTTGATATTGACATTACAAGCGCAGGGCCGAACCAGCAGATCACCATCAATGGAAGCCCTGGTATGGAGGGCATGAACACATTGGCTGCACCAGCAGTAGCGGGTTCCATCATTTATAAAATATGTCTTACTGAAACAATTTCAATACCCGCGGGTTGTGGATCGACCTTGCCGGGAACAGGTTATGACACATGTTCACGCAAGGTTTGTAAAACGATTATCGTTTATAACGATGGGAATGCTTGCGGGGCAAATGCCGCGTTTGCGAGCGAATGCCCTCCGGACTTTGAATTGTCTGATCCTTGCGAGGTAGAAACAGACCCAAGCCTGGATTTGTCTTGTAGTTTTTTCACCTTATCAGGGCCGGATTTGGTTGAAGCAGAGTTAGACCCAGTGAACGGTGTCATTTCCTGTTCAGATGAGGAAGTTTGCTTTGATTGGAAAGGAGGCTTGCCTGGGGCTTTGGGGGATATTGCAACAGGCGGTCCAACACTTTCTGAGCTGAATGTTGCCACCGAGGTGATTTGCGCTATCATTACATTTGAGCTTTGCCTCGATTTAGGGTTTGCCGAGTTTTGCATTGACCCAATTCCACTGGGAAAATATGAGGATTATTGCGATTATACCATTGGCCAAATCATTTTTGATCTATTGGGCGACCTTTTGGGTGGTGACGGCGGCGGCGGTGTCATTGTCGCAGATACCGATGGCGATGGAAACTTTGACTATGCTGCTACGGATTATGTGTTTCCTGGAGCAAGTGATGATCCAACTTGTGTTCCCAACAACGTTAAAACGCCACAAGGCAGCATCACCGTGCGAAACGTTGTTGCATGGCCATTTGCCCCGGCTGCCGTTTGTGGTGTGGTTAATTCCGAAGCAATCAACTTGTTGGAATTGTTACCGATCGGTGCCATTCCTTTGGTGGGTATTATCATTGAAGACCTTTTGGCTGCTGCATCTTGCAATGTAAACCTGGTTTTTTCAGATGAGCAGACCGTAGAAATACCAGTTTTCAATGACCAACAACCACAATTTGCAAACTGCAACGAAAGTGGTTATGTGTTTGCAGAAGATTTGTCTTGTGATTCGGAAGCGAACTGGTCAATTCCTGTTGCTTATGATGGTTGTTACGGTGGTATCCTCCCTTATCAAGGACGAACAGCGGCTACGGATGCTACTTATTTTAACGGAAATGTTCCATCGGTTGTGGTTACAAATCAATCTGGTTTGTACCAGACGATGGGGCCGGTTCCAGGTTCGGATTTGCCTCCAGGCGTTTACGAAGTAGTTTATACTGCTTATTCTTGCGCGGGTATTGAATCGGAATGTGCTTTTAATGTAGTTGTAACAGCAGGTGATCCTGCATTGGAGGCACCACGTGATTTTGTTGTTAAAACAGATGTTGATCAATGTCAGGCAGTTGTAACCGGACTTACACCTTTACAAGGAATTGGTTGTGCATCTATCATTAACTATTCAGTTGATTACCCTGCAGGCTCCGGCTTTACAGATGTTGCTACGAATACATCTTATTCTGCGGCAAATGAAGGTACCCACAATGATCCAAGTGGTTTGCCTTTCCCGAAAGGAGTAACTACCATCATTTATACGATGTTGGTGGATATTGATGGAGATGACGTTGTAAACGCAAACGAGCCGAATGAAATCCAAAACGACACTTTTACCATTACCGTCGAAGACAAACAGGCGCCCATCGCAACCTGTGTGGATGTTGAGGTTCAATTGGATAATACTGGAAATGTTACCGTTTATGCGCTAAACCAATTGAACGGTTCGGCGTATATCAATGGCGGCTCTACCGACAATTGCGATGCAACGCCTACGATTGAAATTGCAAAACCAGGCGGTGCTTATGGCCCTTCTGTAACCTATAGTTGCACACAAACGGGCGATAATTTTGTAAACCTTCGCGTGACAGATGACGATAACAACCAACGCACTTGTATTGCACGTGTACGTGTAAATGACTTTTTCGATGGCATTCAGTACGCTATGGATTTGCCAGAACTTTGCTTGGAAGCGAACAATCCAAGTCAATTTGATTTCAGCAACTATCTTGTAATCACGTTGCCTGATGGTACTACCCTGAACCATAGTCAAGTTGCAGCAAATGGTTATTTGGGTGATGCGCAGGGTGGTTTCGGTATCACGGCATTTGCGCCAGCACCTGGATCAACCAACAATCCGGGCACCATTTCACAAAATGGAGTTTATACACCAGGTACCGGAAGCGGTTTTGTAACAATCTCTTACGTAATGGCCTTGCCAGGTGTAAGTATCCCGCAAAATGGCAATTTGGCAAAGTTGGGTTGTTTCGAGATCGTACACGCCACCTTCGAACTCCGCCAGCCCCTCAACATGGGCTCGCCTGAATGTATGTGCTTTGACAACGAAGAACGCATCGTAGACCTCGGTGTAATCACCGGCGGTCTGGAGCCTTACCGCATTCAATACTCCGGCACCCGCCTGGATGTGGATGGCGACGGTATTGCCGATGATGCAGACGGTTCTTATATTTATGACGCTGCCAATGGCCACAATATCAACGATTTCCAACAGGATCTTGGCGAATTGCGCGTAGTGTACACGCAACCTACCTGGTCGTTCACCATCGTGGACGCCCGCGGTTGCGAACTTTTCCGCTCCGGCTCTTGCGATAATGACGACTTTACAGAAGGTCCGCAAATTCTTTGCACCCAACCGCAAGTGAACTTGACCACCGAACAATTCCTTTGCGAAAGCCAATACAGCTGGCAGCACGTATTGCCAACCGATAACTGTGCAGTGGTATTGTACGACTACCGTATTTTCAATCCAGATGGCACCATCGAAGGTCCATTTAACCTCGATGCCTTGTTGAACATTGCACCTGGTGCACCGATCAATGCCTTGTTTGAAGCAGAATACGAATTCCAGTTGGGTACTTCTACCGTGTACTATTACGCTGAAGATGCGCAAGGAAACTTCACAACTTGTACCTTCCTTGTAAATGTAGTGGATAATGATCCACCGTATTTCATCAACTGCCCATATCCTCCGGTTGTTCAGAATGCTGAAGACAACCACTGTGATGCTTATGTAGATTTCGCCTTGCCTTTGGCTGCCGATAACTGCGATATGCCGGTGGTAACGCAAATTGACAACACGGGCCTTACTACTGGCGATCGTTTCCCGGTTGGTACGACCGTGATGTATTGGGAAGCAATAGACCTTGCAGGTAATAAAGATACTTGTCAGGTAAAAGTGATTGTCAACGATTACTGGCAGGTTCCGACCTTGACTTGCCCTGCCAATGTGGTTCAGAAAAATGATAACTGGCTTTGCGGTGCAGTAGTAAACAACATTGCCCCTGTTTACGACGGACCATGTAGAAATAATTACGGCGTTACCTATACCATTTATGGAGATGCTGCTTTGACCCAAGTAAAAGATTGCGGCGTGGCAAATGCCAGTGGTGAATTCTTTGATGTAGGCGATACCTGGGTGAAATACACCGTTCAAAACCAACCTTTGTTGCTGATTACAGAAGTAACCCAATCGGGCGCAGTTGACCGGATCGAAATTTCAAACCTTGGACCTGCCGCTATCGACATCACTTGTCTGGAAATCAAACGTACTTCTGGTACAATTGCAGCCAATCAGGTAATTGGTCCTGTTACGCAATTGCCATCTTTAGCGCCTTCTATTTTGCCAGTGGGCGGTACGCGGGTGTTTAGTTTCGCATTTAATGGAGCGACTAATTTGCCTGCATGCTACACCATCTCTTACATGGGAACCATTTTTGACGAAGTGGCAACCAATGGATTTGCGGGTTGTAATGGTTTCACCGGTACACTTGCGGGTGGTGACGTAATTCGCAAATGTGAAGACGACACCAACAAAGCAGCCGATTGGGTGTTGGCAGAAAACTGCTACCCACTTACCATCGGTGCGATCAACCCGGATTTGGAAGTAATGCCGAATAATGGCACGCAAACTTCATTGCAGTCGATTCTTCCAAATGAAATTTCTTGCACCTTTAAAGTAACGATCCAGGACAAAGAGAACCCATTCTGCGGTAAACTCACGACGAATACAACCTACACAGGTGCTGGTATTGCCAATATCAGTGCTGCAACTTGTAACCGTTCTACGATCACTATTCCGCCAAGCAATTGCATCATTGGTGACATCGTGTTCAACCGCACGGGTACAGCAACACCTGCCAATTCTACCATGACTTTGATCAGCCCGAAAGGCATCAAAGTAGTGGTTACGGAAATTCCGGATGACTCTTTGCGTACCTTGTTTGCACAAAAAGCAGAAGGAACCTGGACGTTGGACATTGTACCAAAACCTGGCCAGACGCCTACGATCACGGGTTGGTCTTTAACGATTAACTGTATTGCGCCATTTGATTTGCCTAACCAGAACCTGCCGAATGCGGTGGGTCAGTGCGGAACAAATTTCACTTGGACGCATCCATATTTTGTCGATAACTGCTTTGAGGGTACCATTTCGGTTGCCTACACTTCCAGCGATGCTGCTTGTGTACCAACTGGTGGCAAATTGCTCGATATTGGCGGTTATTCCGTAACCCAGTTCTTCTGTGTCGGTACCACAAAAGTGACCTATACTTTGACAGACGCGGCGGGTAATGTTTCTACTTGTGGCTTCGACGTGAAAGTAAATGACGTTGAAAAACCAAAAGTGGTTTGTCCGGCTGATATTTTCATCAACCTGAATGGCGGCGAATGCGGTGCTTATGTATCGTATGGCCCTTTGAGCGCAACCGATAATTGCGGTGTGAAAGACACGGTAATGACGCCACCTTCTGGTTCATGGTTCTCGATTGGCGACAAAACGGTTACCATCGTAATCAGTGATAATGCAGGCAACACAGCAACTTGTAGTTTTGTAGTGAGCGTAATTGAATACGTGCCATCTACAACGGCCTTGATTTGCAACGACTTAACCAATGTTTCCTTAGATGCAACTTGTGTATATGTCGTAAATGCAGATGCAGCGTTGGAAGGTAGTGAGTACCACTGCTACGACGATTACATCATTACCATTAAAAACAATGTTGGCCAAATAGTTGGGAATACATTTACTGCGGCAGATATTGGAATAACATACACGGTGACTGTGCTGGATCCGGAAACAGGAAACTCCTGTTGGACTAACATGAAAATTGAAGATAAACTGGTGCCTGCGCTTACTTGTCCACCTGCCAAAACCGTGGCATGTAGCGAATCTACCCAGATTTCAAATACTGGTAATGTGCTCATCAAAGATTGCAGCAATACCAATACGGTAATTGATGATGTATTCACCGATTTGGGTGATTGTGGTACCCCACGCGCACAAATTGTACGCACCTTTATTGTAACGGATGTACGCGGTAACCAGTCTACTTGTTCTCAGACGATTACCATCTCCAACTTCAACCTGGCGGATGTAATTTTCCCTGCGGATAAAACGGTTGACTGCGAAACGTTGTACAACAATCCTGCGGGTACTTCTCCTGCACAAACAGGTGCTCCGAGCATCAATGGTGCATCTATCTTAGGTGCGGTATTGTGTAATGCAAAAGTGAACTACACCGATACTTATTACGATGGTTGCGAAGGCACCTACACGATTTTGCGTCAGTGGAATGTGTTGAGCGATTGCTTGCCATTGTCGCCAAACAACCCGGTTGGATTTACCCAGCGCATTAAAGTGGTCGATAACGGCGGTCCTATATTTACCTGCCCAGCCAATGTTACGGTTTCTACCGATGTGTTGACTTGCTGCGCTACGGCTGCACTTCCTGACATCATTGTTTCGGAAGGTTGTTCGCACATCCAGGATCTGCAGGCAAAAGTGACTGGAACGAATCCAGTAAATGGCAATATCATCACCTTTACAGTAGGTGGCTACCTTGGTGATTTCCCAGGCAACAACTACTGGAACCCGGATACTTTAGCCATTTTCCCATATACACAATGCTTGCCACAGGGTATTTACAATGTGCAGTACACGGCTTCTGATGAATGTGCAAACACTTCAAAATGCTCGTTCCAATTGACGATTGCGGATTTGGTTCCACCAATTTCTGCTTGTGATGAATTTACACAAGTTGCCTTGGGAATCGATGGTATGGCATTTATCAATGCATCTACTTTTGATGATGGCAGTTATGATAACTGTGCGCCGGTTGAATTTAAAGCGCGCCGTATGAATGCCAACACTTGTCAGTCTGATACTGTATTCTATGGCCAGGTGAAGTTCTGCTGCTCGGACATCAACGATACGATTTTGGTCGTATTCCGTACATATGATGTAGATGTACCTTCTGGCGAAATCGCAAAAAATGCATACGAAGGCCGCTACAACGATTGTATGGTGCAAGTGTTGGTTGAAGATAAAATTAAGCCAGCCTGCTTGCCACCTGCGAACGTAACCGTTACTTGTGAAAACTTTGACCCAAGTCTTTGGGCATATGGCAAAGCAGAAGTAACCGATAACTGCTGCCTTGATACTGCCAAAGTGTACCAAGGTCAGGCCGGTTTGACACACAGCGTGAATTTGAGCCTGTTTGATACTGTTTGTAATAAAGGTACAATCACCCGTACTTTCCGTGCTTTCGACTGCGGCGGCAATTCCAGCCAATGCACCCAGCGCGTGTTGGTTACCTACGAACAGGATTACTTTGTACGTTTCCCGAATGATGTGATTGTATCTACTTGCGATGGAACGGGTAACTACGGTGCGCCAACCTTCTTCGGTGAAGACTGCGAATTGTTGGGTGTATCTTTTGAAGACGAAATCTTCACCGTAGTACCGGATGCTTGCTTCAAAATTGAACGTACCTGGACGGTAATTAACTGGTGTACCTTCAATCCGAATTTGCCTTGCATCAATGTACCGAACCCGAATCCGAACGCGACGACCAATAACCCGGCGAACCTGCCAGGTGTAGTTGTATCCCCATTGGGTACGCCAACACCTTGGAATCCAACGGTGGTGAAAATCAACCCAACGGATCCAACCGCAACCAACTACTCGACCTTCTACGACGCGAACGCCAATTGCTACCGATACAAGCAGATCATCAAAATCATTGATACGCAAGATCCAGTAGCTACTTGCCCGGCATCACCAGTAGAATTCTGCGATTTGACGCCAAACGACCCACAATTGTGGAATCAAATGTACTGGTGGGATAACACGATTTCCTCTCATGACTTGTGCGAAGGAGAAGCAGATTTGACCATCACGGCTACCGATTCTTGCTCTGCGGCAAATGTGAACTTCCGCTACTTGTTGTTCCTCGATTTGGACGGCGATAATGTAATGGAAACCGTTGTGAGCAGCACAAACTTACCAGGCGTAAACAATGTACAATTCGGCAACGCAGCCAATGCAAATTATGCTGGCGGAACACCGCGTGCATTTGACGGTCGCCCGGTTCCATTGAATCAGCAATATCGCTTCGGCCTGGATTGGACGACCAGCGGTAAAGTTGCTACCGCGAAAGTACGTTTTGATAATGTGCAGTCTCCAATTGCGCTACCAGGAACCGGTAACAATGTAATGCAAGGCGTTGTGCCGCAATTGCCATACGGTACCCACAAAATCAAGTGGTTCGTAGAAGACGGTTGTGGCAATGAAACCATTTGCGAATACACGTTTGTGGTAAAAGATTGCAAAAAACCAACCGTGGTTTGTTTGAATGGCCTGAGCGTAAACATCATGCCAACCCAAATGATCACCTTGTGGGCATCTGACTTTTTACAATACACGGAAGATAACTGCACGCCAGCGAATCAATTGAAAATCGCGATCCGCAAATCAGCTGATGCAACCCCGGGCTTCCCAGTGGATGCACAAGGCAACCCAATCACCAACATAAACTTTACTTGCGATGAGTTAGGTACCCAGTTGGTTAAATTGTGGTCGATCGACAAAGCAGGCAATGCTGATTTCTGCGAAACGTACGTGATTGTACAAGACAATATGGGCAACTGTCCGCCAAGCGCAAATGCTGCGAAAGTGGCCGGTGTGTTGGCTACAGAAGCCGCCAATGGCGTGGAAGAAGGAAATGTTGAAATTGTTGGTTCTGGAAACGGAATTCCATCGTTCACCTTTACCACCATGACTGGCGCAAGCGGTAACTACAACTTCAACGCAATTCCATTATCGTCCAACTCAACGGTAACCCCGACGAAAGATGACAATCCATTGAACGGTGTATCTACCTACGACTTGGTGTTGATCAGCAAACACATCCTGGGCATCGAATCTTTGAGCAGTCCTTACAAAATGATTGCAGCGGATGCGAACAAATCTGGTTCGATCACGACATTTGACATTGTAGAGATTCGGAAATTGATTTTGGGGATTTACAATGAATTACCGAACAACACCAGCTGGCGTTTTGTAGATAAATCATACAGTTTCCCGAATGCAAACAATCCATTCCAGGCACCGTTTGCGGAAGTGAAATCGATTTCGAACATCCTCAGCAATAAATTCAACGAAGATTTTGTATCGGTGAAAGTGGGTGACGTAAACGGCAATGCAATTGCAAATGCAGCCATGGCGACCGAAGATCGTTCAGCAGGTACCCTGTTGTTTGATGTGGATGACCGCGCGGTTACCGTAGGGGAGACCTTTACGGTCTCCCTCATTGCGGCGGAACAGGTTTCAGGGTATCAATTCACGATGAACCATCCCGGTTTGGAAGTAGTAGATATCACCCCAGGCGCAAACATGACTGCAGGCAACTTTGGCATATTCGCTGATGCAATCACTACTTCATTCGACGGTGCAAATCTGGGTGAATTCGCGGTTACTTTCCGAGCAACGAAAAGTGGTCAATTGAGCGAAATGTTGAGCGTATCCAGCCGCATTACGAAGGCAGAGGCTTATCCCGCCTCTGCTAAAGCTACGGCGGGTAAACTCGATGTAGCATTCCGTTTCAACAACGGCGCAACTTCAACGGTAAGCGGGGTTGGTTTCGAATTGTACCAAAACCAACCGAATCCGTTTGTGAATAAAACGATGATCGGGTTCCATTTGCCAGCAGCGACCACTACAACGTTGAGTATTTATGATGAAACGGGTCGGGTGATTTACAACCAAAAAGGTACGTTTGCAAAAGGGTACAACACCATTGCGATCGACAAAGCGTTGTTGAACACAGTGGGTATGTTGTATTACAAGTTGGAAACGGCGACGGATAGTGCAACCAAGAAGATGATCCAAACGAAATAGGGTAGGGGCGCCCCTCGCGGGCGCCCACACTACGGGCGTTGGGGTGCCCGCAAGGGGCACCCCAACGGGTCGCCCCGACAGAATAAGGGCGACCGCGAGGGTCGCCCCGACCGGTCGCCCCGACAGACGGCCGTCTCACATAACGTGAGGCGGCCGTTTTTTATACACGTCGGAAGCGTCCCCTCCGTCGGAAGCGTCAGGAACCGAATAAGTTTTGTAAGATATTAAACACATCCCCTGAAAGTTCAACGGACGACAAACTAGTTTCCCTATCTTTGAATTATAAAATGATTAATACACTGAAATCACCTAACTAATAAAGATGCCATAATCCAAAAGTGAAATAATACCATGAAAAGAACCGAGACACCCGCTTTTTTATCCATTACCTTGTATTGTATTTTAATTGCAAGCGCAAATCAATGTTTTGCAGGTAATCTGAATTTGAATGCATGGCAGGATACGATTTTGGTCAATTGTCCGCCGAGCAACACCATCATTGGCGATACAACCGACAACGATCCAGGCTTTTGGAAGGAAACCTACTGGTATGATGCCGCGAACCAGATAAATGACCTCTCCGAAGTTGCGGTAGATCTCCAGGTCACCGTGAGCGACGCCTGCTTCGGTACTACAGATAATATTCAATACCAATTATTCCTGGATTTGGACCAAAATGACACCCTCGAAACGGTCATCAACAGTGAAAACTTGGGAAGTGCCGGATTAGGTTGGAACAAGGTGTTGTTTGCCAATGCAGGTATTCCAAATTATATCGGCGTCCCGCGCCAATTTGACGAACGCCAGGTAGCCGCCAACGAAAAATACGGTTTTGCCCTGCAAATTACCCAAACGGGCCAAACCCGCACCGCCGCCGTGCGCTGGAATACCCAGGCAGATTCAAATGTGTACGTTTTACCACGACTGCCCCACGGCAAGCATAAAATTATATGGATCATTCAGGATACCTGCGGGAATTTGCAAACCTGTACTTCCAATTTTACCATAAAAGACACCCAAAAACCGAAAGTTTTGTGTCTGAGTGGACTAGCATGGAATTTTCCCTTCACACAGGCTTTCCTTTTGGAGTATACAAATGTCTTACAATCAGCTACCGATAATACCTCGCCTGAAACAGCACTAAAATTTGCTATTCGAAAAACTGGGACAGGGACTGGATTTCCAGTAGCAATAAATGGAATCTCCACAGATTATGCTGTATTTTTCTGTGAAGAAATAGGGTATAATTCCGTAGAACTATGGGTGATGGACCAGGCGGGTAATACAAATTATTGTACTACGGATGTCCTCTTTATGGACCATAACATGGTTTGCGAATTTTTTCCTTACACCAAAGTAAAAGGTAATGTGTCAACCGAAGCCGATTCCGCGGTAGTAGATGTGCGAATTGCCGCAACAAATCTCGGTGGCAATGGATTTCCTGCTTTTGAATTCACCACCCTTACTAATCAACTGGGCAATTACATCTTTAATGCCATTCCACCGCAGATCCAAAATTTAAGATTAACACCCTATAAAAACGATCATCCGCTCAATGGCGTTTCTACCTTCGATTTGGTGCTTATTTCCAAACATATCCTGGGTATAGAGCCTTTGAATTCACCGTACAAAATCATTGCCGCCGACGCCAATAAATCCTATTCTGTTACGTCGATTGATATTGTTGAAATCCGGCGATTGATCCTGGGTATTTATGATTCGCTGCCGAACAATACCAGTTGGCGCTTTGTAGATAAATACTACGTTTTCCCAAATGCCTTGAATCCATTTGAGGCGACTTTTAATGAAATTTCCTTTTACACCGATACGCCAAACAAATATGATGTTAATTTCGTTGCGGTTAAAGTAGGGGATGTAAATGGGAATGCGATTTTAAATGCCTCCACCAAAAATGCGGTTGAACGGTCTAACGCGACCCTGCTTTTGTCCACCGAAAATCGAGCCATAAAAGCAGGTGAAACCTTTACCCTGCAGCTCACCGCCGCCGAACGGGTTCAAGCTTATCAGTTTACCCTGAATTTTCAAAACCTGAACCTCCTGAATGTCCAGCCGCTTTCCACAGACATGAACCTGGGCAATTTTGGTATTTTTGAACATGCGCTCACCACATCTTATAATGGCGCTCAAGCGGGCGCCTTTGAACTGACTTTCCGCGCGCAAGCCGATGGTCAAATCAGTGATTTCCTGTATTTATCCGATAACATCACCGTGAGCGAGGCCTATCAGCACAACCAACGCATGGATATTGGGCTGCAATTTAATGGACGGGATGTTGCTCCGACCCAGCATGTACATTTTGAAGCATATCCCTGTCAACCCAACCCGATGGGGGCAGAAACCCGAATTGGGATTTCAACTAGCGCTGAAATGTTGGTAAAACTGGAGGTTTTTGACCTGACAGGCCGTCTCCTACACACCCAACAAGGCCAGTTTGAAAAAGGTTACCATCAATTTACCGTAAATCGTACCGATCTGCCTGAAAATGCAACAGGAACGCTGTTTTATAAAATAGCATCCGATGCAGGCGTCATTACCCGAAAAATGATCGTGTTGCGATGATTTCGCTGCTTTACGCAACCCTTTAAATCTAAAAATCGATTAATATTAAATGTTTTTGAATCATGAATAAGGCGTCTATCCCAAGCATTTTACTTTTTTGCATTTCTTTTTTATACGCTTTTCAAAGCGTGGTATACTGCCAGCTGCCCATTAATGCCCCTGACAGCCTGGTCCTGAATTGCCAACCAGCGTCCTTCATTATTGGGGACAGTTTCGACAATAATTTTTTTTACTGGAATGAAACCTATTATTGGGATCCCACGATTAGTACGCATGATTTATGCGAAGAGCGGGCAACCTTAGCACTCGATATCACGGGTTCCTGCCTGGGGGCTGCTACAAAAATTCAATACCAATTATTCCTGGATTTGGACCAAAATGACACCCTCGAAACGGTCATCAACAGTGCCACCCTGGGCAGTGCCGGATTGGGCTGGAACAAGGTGCTGTTTGGGAATGCAACCAATCCCAACTTTACAGGTGGCATTCCGCGCCAATTTGATGAACGCCAGGTAGCCAGCAACCAGAAATACGGTTTTGCCTTGCAAATTACCCAAACCGGCCAAACCCGCACGGCCGCAGTACGTTGGAACACTCAAGCCGATTCAAATGCCTACTTTTTGCCCCAACTGCCCCACGGGAAGCATAAAATTGTCTGGACAATTGAAGATACCTGCGGAAACGTACAAACCTGTACTTCCAATTTTACCATAAAGGATACCGGAAAGCCTAGTATCCAATGTTTGGCCGGCTATGATGTGAATATTTTCAGCACCGGGAAAATACAACTTTGGGCATCGGATTTTTTACTCTCCCTTTCAGATAACTGTACGCCCCAAGATAAATTGATGATTGGGCTGCGTAAAAGCGGAACGGGCACTGGGTTTCCACTAGAGGCTAACGGCAATCCCCAAACAAATGTAATCTTTACTTGCCCCGAATTAGGCGTTAGAGACCTTGAACTTTGGGTGAGAGACAAGGCTGGAAATGCAGGCTTTTGTACGACTAACGTCACGGTCAAAGACCAAAATTCTGAATGCGGCCAACCGCTCTCTTTGCGTGGCGGTTCTGCAACGGAGGCAAATAAAGGTGTCGAAAATGTGTCAATCCATATTGCGGGTTCGGGCCTCATTCCGGTGCCTTATTCGCAATTGTTTAAAACAAATGTTGGAGGATCTTACGTTGCATATGGCGTGGGAGGTAACCAAGTCGTTATCACACCCAGCAAAAATGATAATCCAGCAAATGGCGTATCAACCTACGATTTAGTGCTTATTTCAAAACATATTTTAGCCTTGGAGGCCTTGACCTCACCATACAAAATTATTGCAGCCGATATTAATAAATCAAACTCCGTAACTTCTTTCGACATTGTAGAGCTGCGCAAACTAATTTTGGGCATTGACACCGCTTTTAATAACAACACCAGCTGGCGTTTTGTAGAAAAAAATTACGTTTTTCCGAATCCACTTAATCCGTTTCAGGCTGCTTTCAACGAGCAAATTACGCTTCCAAACTTTTTAGGATGGGCAAATTTTCAGGATTTTGTAGCCATCAAAATTGGGGATTTGAATGGAAGTGCCATTACAAACGGGTCGGCAATCGAATCGGAGGCGCGCAATGGGCATACATTAATGTTATCTACCGAAAACCGCAGCGTAAAAACGGGCGAAACTTTTACCCTGCGTCTCTCGGCCGCAGAACGCGTACAAGCCTACCAGTTTACCCTCCATTTCCAAAATCTGAGCCTCCTGAACGTCCAGCCGATTTCCAGAGACATGAATTTGGGCAATTTTGGTATTTTCGAGCATGCGCTCACCACGTCTTATAATGGTGCTGAAACAGGAGCCTTTGACCTGACTTTCCGCGCGCAAGCCGACGGTAATATCCGTGATTTCCTGTATTTATCTGATGAAATCACACCAAGTACAGCCTACCAGCAGGATCAACGCATGGAAATCGGATTGCAATTTAATGGACCAACGGCAGGCACAACAGCGGATTTTGATTTTACATTGTATCAAAACCAGCCCAATCCATTTGAATCGCAAACTAAAGTCGGTTTTTTCTTGCCCTACAAAACTTCATCACAAACCGAAGCAATACTGGTTAAATTGAAAATTTTCGATTTAATAGGCAATCTCCTGTACACCCAACAAGCGCAGTTTCAACCAGGGTACCAGCAATTTATCCTGAACAGCGCCGATTTGCCCATCAACAACACGGCGCTCCTGTTGTATCAAGTGGAAACCGTTTTTGGAAGTGGCATAAAAAAAATGTTGATGCTAAAATAATGTTCGAAAAAAGAACTTGACGACTTGACAAATTGTTTGTGCTTTTGTTCTAAAACTTAACCATGCGTACCTACACGATTGATGATTTTAAGGCAAATCTATCTGAAATACTCGATTGGGTTCGGGAAGGTAAATTCATTGCCTTGACTTACGGTCAAAAAAAGGAAACCTTTGCCTATTTGGTACCGTGTAACACGCATGCCCTTAAAAAACGGGAACTCGGGTTATTGGCCAACAAGGCAAAGATTTCTTTTCGGGATGATTTTAAAATGACGGAATCGGAATTGTTCGATTAAATAAACATTTGATCACTTTACCGCCTACACAATTCTACCGACATATCATCAATGCTAATGTTTTCTCGGCTTGGGTTCCACACGTAGGTCCGAATAAAACCGTTCGGCGGGAAGTCTTGTGGAATTTTAACATAGAAAATGGCTTTTCCCCAAGTGTCAGGTTCGCCGGAGGAATAAATGGACCCACGTTCATTGCCGATTTTGGAACTGAGTTTTATTTGTCGGTATTTCAAAATATCTCCTCCTGGATCTTGAATCGTAACAACAAGTGCCGCCAATTTTTGTACATCCCAGGTTTTTTCTGCACTTTTATTAAAACTCCAGCAGGAAACGCTTATCCAATCGCCGGGTTGTACGTCTTTCATTGCGCCAGGTTCAGTGCCCATGGTTCCGCCAAATTCTGAAGCGCCCATACGCATGGCAAATTTTCCACTATGCTGAACATCACTTATGGATTGGAATTTAAGGGTGTCCTCAAAGTCGTTTTCCAGCAATGTCCGAACTGTTTGTAGCGATGTTGCAGGTTGCGTTTCATTTGACTCAAAAGCGATTAAATCAGATAAATTGTGGGTGGATTTTCCGAATACCGACCAATAATGGGCCCTATTTTCAAACTGTGACCACAAAATTCCGTGTTCAAATTGCCAAACTTGAAAAATATTTAGCCAGGTGAGAAACAAAAAAACAGGAGAAATCAACGCAAAGTGCCACCATTTTTTCGAAACTAATGCAAGAAAAGATGCAAGTGATAATGCAAGTAAGGGATAAATATCAATCATCGGACGTGATCCATATCCATTCGTATAATACCAACACCACCAACTATAGGAAATGTACATATGCAGGGGGGTGAGTACCAGAATAGGCAACAAGGCGCCCTTGACGTATTTAGAAATCCAAAGTAGACCAATGAATGCAAATACCATAACAGGCGTATATATCAACCAACCATTTCGGTAATCAAACAAGCCTCCCAATATATGTGGGTCCGCAAAATTCAATTTTTCGTTACCGTATGCATACCACCACCATTGGCCGCTGATCGCTTTGTAGTAAAATGCCTGTGGAATCAGCAGGATGCCTCCGCTCACGGCTGCAAGTAAAAAATATCCAATTTTAAGAAAAACAAACTGTATTCTGCTCCAAAACAGTTTAAAGGAATTGACATTCCATAATAACGGAACCAAAACCCAAATAACATCGTGCAGACGAATGGCCGCAATCAATCCTGTACTGAAGCCTACCCATATCGCATTTCGATAATTGGGGGTTTCCCAAAACTCAATGGTCTTACTCAATAAAAGACATCCGGCAAAAAATATAAATGGATGGGCCATGTAGTTGTGGTACGCAGTAAAATAATACAAATTGGTCGTAAGCCCGATCACCAAAATGGTCAAAATGCGCGTCTGTACATTAAAATATCGACTCAAAACTCCAAATAGTATATATAAGCCCCAAACAACATATACAATAGGGGCAATTCCTGCTGCAAAAAGGTAAGGTGTTGAAAATCCATCCGCCGGAAATATACCTGTCAAAAAACAGAGCAAATGAGCAAAAGCAAAAAATGGCAAGGTCAGGATGGCTACGCCCACCGGCCAACGTATGCTCTTTTTATTGTTGGGCGCAGGCTCCGGCGTGAATGCAAAAACACCGGGTAGCTGTATCTTATTATAATGCGCAGAAGAGGCTGCAAGTGTTTTATCGTAATTACCAACATCATGATATAAAAAAAAGGAAGGCAAATGGATGTAATACCCCAATGAATCACCTCCTTCTAATTCACTCTTCCAACGATCAAATAAAAGAAACGATGCGAAAAAAATAAACGCCAAAAAGGAAATTGTTTGGATTTTATAATTATATTTCATTGTTTAATGTGTATGTTATTGTAAAAAATATTGTTATAAGCAGTTTTGCGCTATTGATCATCTAAGCGATGTTGCAATCCAGCAAGGCGAAATTAGCGTTTTTAATAAGTATATTTATGCTAAATCTGGATAAAACAAATATACCTAAAACCGTATAAATACATAACGACGCCCCACCCATGGAAAAACAATCCCCCAAAGAATACCCTGTTGCGAACAAGAAACGCGATATTTGCCGCTCGAAAATGAAGCAACATGGCTGCAAAGAGCAAATCCAATCCAAAACTAACGCCAAAATCGGCTGCTACCTCCAAACAGGTTGCCAAACAACCCGTTAACGCGGCACGCCCACCACGCGTAAAAACAGCACCCCTCACCCAAACCTTCACCAAAGGATATTGGCGCAACCACTGGCTACCTTCTCTGATTCTGGTAGGCCTGGCCTTTGTTTTGTATGGGGCATCCATCCAATACGGGTACATCCTCGACGATGAAATGGTCGTTTTGAAAAATGCTTTTGTGCAAAAAGGATTTGCTGGCTGGAGCGATATTTTTGGAGCCGATAGTTTTATGGGCTATTTCCAAGATAAAAAGAAATTATTTTTGCTCGAAGGTGGACGTTACCGGCCATTGTCATTGGCAACATTTGCGGCCGAAATCGGCATTTGGGGAGCGAAAAACCCGAATTTGCCCCATATCAGTCATTTTATCAATATTTTGCTATATGGCTTGACGGGCGCTTTGTTTTACCGGGTGTTGGCGGGTTTGTTTCCTTTGACTGAAACAGGTCGTTGGTACACCAGTGTAGCATTTTTTGGGGCTTTGTTGTTTGTAATGCACCCACTACACTCCGAATGTGTGGCCAATATCAAAGGCCGCGATGAAATTCTGGCCCTCCTGGGCTGCCTTGGGGCGGTATATGCCACCTTAAAATATTTCGATTCTAACCGCATCGGATGGCTGTTTTTGTCTGCGTTTTGCTTGTTATTGGGTATGTTGTCCAAAGAAAATGCACTCACCTTCCTGTTTGTAGTACCCCTCACGGTATGGGCCTTCACCAGCGTGCCACTTTCCCGCATCGGCGCAGCAACCATTCCGCTGTTTATTGCCGTGGTAATATTTGTATTGGTGCGCTTCAACGCCCTCGGCTTTATGCTCGACCATGGTAAAGCGGTGACCGATTTGATGAATGATCCGTTTTTGGATATGAACTTGGGTCAAAAATTGGCCACTATTTTCCTGACCCTGGGCTGGTATATCAAGTTGCTGTTTGTTCCGTATCCGCTCACGCACGATTATTATCCGTACCATGTGCCCAAGGTGGGTTGGACCGATTGGCGCGCCATTGCTTCCCTGGTTTTGTACTTGGGCATGGGTGTTTGGGCGGTGCTTAACATTGGAAAAAAACGCGTGATGGCCTACAGCATTTTGTGCTGGATTGCAACCCTCAGCATCGTATCCAATATTTTTGTTTCGGTGGGTTCCTTCATGAACGAACGTTTTGCCTACATGCCTTCCATCGCATTTTGCCTGGCATTTGGTTGGTTTTTTGCCTATAAATTGCCTGATTGGATCAAAGAAACACGCCAAAGCTTCAACTTTATCGGGGCGATCGCGGTGCTTTCAATTTGTGGTATTTTTGCGGGTATCACCATGAAGCGGGTTCCAGATTGGAAAGATGCGATGTCGCTCAATATCGCGGCCGTAAATGTTTCTACCAACAGCGCAAGGGCACATTCCTTTTACGTGACCTCGCTGTACACCGATCGTTTTTTGAAAGAAAAGGATAATATGGTGAAAAAAGCGCTGATTGATACCATGGACTTCCACCTCAAGCGGGCGCTGGAAATCAATCCGAATTACGCATCGGCACTCGTAATGCGCTCGGCAGTGGCTGCGGCTCAATTTGAACAGGATCGGCAGTTAGACAAGTTTTTCCACGAAATAGAATTCATTGCAAATAAGATCCCGTACAACACCAATTTCCGCGATTTCCTGGATCAATACATGAAATACCTGGATGGGTCAAATTCTGACAAATATGTATCATTTTGTCATAGAATGGGTTATGATTTTTACTGGAAAGAAAAGCAAGATCCAACGACTGCTTTACATTTCCTGGAATTTGGTCTGAACCGGCAAACGGAAGATCCCCGCATTTTACAAGCCATGGCTGAAATTTACCGTACTACCGGCAATGAAGCCAAAGCAGCCGAAATGAAGGCCCGCTTCGAGGCACAACAATAAGTTAAAAAATTGGTTTGTCTTCGTGGCTGATACGCGCATAGGCGAAAAACCGGCATTAAATGCCCGTTTTTCGCCTCAAATCATTCAATTTTTATCAATCCTGGCACACGTTTATGAAAGTTACCGACCATTTTAAAACGGCGAATAAAAATACCCTGGTTTCGTTCGAAGTATTACCTCCGCTGAAAGGCGGCAGCATGCAATCGATTTTTAAAACCCTCGATGGTTTGATGGAATTCAAGCCGCCATTTATTGATGTAACCTACCACCGTGAAGAATTTATTTACAACAAACGTCCTTCCGGGTATTATGAAAAAACAGCCATTCGCAAACGTCCGGGCACCGTGGGCATTTGCGCAGCACTCATGCACCGCTACGGCGTAGATGCAGTGCCGCACCTGATTTGTGGCGGATTTACGGCCGAAGAAACGGAAAATGCGCTCATTGACCTGAATTTTTTGGGCATCAACAATGTGCTTGCCTTGCGCGGCGATGCGCGTCAGTTTGAAGACAAATTTATGCCTGAGGAACACGGCCATAAATACGCCCTCGACCTGGTGCATCAAATTGCCGATATGAACCAGGGCCGCTACCTCGATCCCAATATCCTCAACGGGGAAAAAACCGATTTTTGCATTGGTATTGCGGGTTACCCGGAAAAGCACTTTGAAGCGCCCAATTTGAACAGCGATTTGCAATACACGAAAGATAAAGTGGATGCTGGCGCAGAATATATCGTCACCCAAATGTTTTTCGATAACAGCCACTATTTCAATTATGTAGCGGCATGCAAAGAGGCGGGCATCCATGTACCCATCGTACCCGGATTGAAGCCGCTTACCAAAAAATACCAGTTGAGCTCGATTCCACGCAAATTCTTCATCAACTTTCCGGAAGACCTGGTGAAGGAAGTTATGAAAGCGGAAGATGATGCGGCTGTACGCCAAATTGGCATTGAATGGTGCATCCAACAATCCCTGGAACTCAAAGCGGCGGGGGTGCCTTGCTTGCACTATTATACCATGGGCGATGTACTCACCAGTAAAGCGATTGCCGAAGCGGTGATATAGTGCGATGCTAGGTTTGGGGCTAAATGATTTAAAATCAGCGCACCGCATGACCATACATGCTGCCTTGGAGGCGGCACCTTGTATAGTTTAACGTGTTTTAATCCAATTTTACCGCACTTCTGTCGTTTGAACCCTTATGCGATTCGAAAATCCTGACCTATTACAATTATTGTTGATCCTGCTGTTTCAGGCGGTCCTGTTGTGGATGTATTGGCGTTGGCGTACGCGCACCTTGCGTCGCCTGGGTTCGCCAGCCCTCGAACAGCGCTTGCTCATGGGGTTCTCGGCACCGCGTTTTTGGATAAAAAACAGCCTTTTTGCCTGCTCTTTGGCGCTTTTGGTAATGGCTTTGGCCAATCCACAAAAAGCGGTGGAGGTTGCGCCGCCCGAACGCGCCAGTTCGGATATTCTCCTTGCCCTCGATATTTCGAACAGCATGTTGGCTGCCGACGTGCAGGGAAGTAGGTTAAAACAATCCAAGGAATTTACCACCAATTTGATCAAAGCCCTGGACGGGGAGCGGATGGGTTTGCTTTTTTTTGCAGGTGCCGCCTTCCCACAAACGCCGATGAGCTCCAATTACGAATCGATGCTCATGTTTGTGCAAACCGCCCAACCCAATTTTATCACCGACCAAGGCACGGATATTAAATCGGCGCTTGAACTCGGTAGTCGCATGTTTACCAAAACCGATGGGGGCGGACATGCGATGATCCTGATCAGCGACGGCGAAAACCACGAAGCCGCCGCCATGGAAGCTGCAGCACAAGCAGCGGCGGATGGTATGAAATTGTTTACCGTACAAGTTGGTACCCCCAGTGGCGCTACGATTCCAGCCGAAACGGGCGGTTTTCGAAAAGATTACACTGGCCAATTGATTCGAACGGCCTCGAACGAACCGTTCTTACAGTCCCTGGCCAAAGCAGGTGGCGGCAAATCGTTCCGGTTGAGCGATGGCGCATCGGCTATTCGGGGCATTCAGGCAGAAATTGCCCAGTTGGCCAAAACAGTGGTAAAAGAAAAAACACGCACCATTTATGTAAGCTATTATCAATGGCTGTTGCTCCCAATTTTGCTTTTATTAATGGGAGAACAGCTGCTTTGGTGGCGTAAAAAGGTATAATTCGATGAAAAAAAATTGTTTTAGCCGCTTTATTGTATTTTTAGTTGGAATAAGCAGCCTGTCTGCCCAAACGCACCTGGAAATGCGCAAGGCCGAAAAACTATACGATCAAAATGCCTTTGGCAAAGCAGAAATAGCCTATCGCAAAGCAGGAGGTGCCGCCGCAACGTTTAATGCGGGTAATGCCGCTTACCGCCAGGGCAATTTCAATGAAGCCATGCTGCTGTTCAAAAGTGCGGCACAAGGACAATCTCAGATACCCGATCGTGCCAATGCGTTGTATAACCTGGGCAATGCACTGTTGCAATTAGGTCAATATGATGAAGCCATAGAGGCTTACGAAAAAAGCCTGCGTTTGGTGCCCAACGCCTCCGATGCCAAGAAAAACCTGCAAATTGCCAAAAATATAAAGCAGGATTTGCAAGAACCGCCCCCGCAGCCACCCCCTCCGCCGCCCCCGCCGCCCGTAGAAAGGCCTCGGAAAGACTACCTCGATCAGGCAGATCCAAACAGGAAAAAAGGCAAACAAGCCCTGCCTTTAACTGCCGAAGCGGCCCGCCAAATGCTGGCCAACAGTGTACAACAGCAAGAAGCACAAAATGCCCTGGAGTACCGGGCACTCGCGCCCGCGACCCGGCCTTCTAACGTGAAAAAAGACTGGTAGTGGCCTAGTACGCGTTTTCGTGCATTAGTGTTTCAATTTCCTCCACCTCAATCGGGATTTGGGCAAACAAATCAATGGGGCCATGGTCGGTGATCAGGATATTGTTTTCCAAACGAATGCCAAGGTTTTCTTCCGGAATATAAATACCTGGTTCACAAGTAAATACCATG
>CAIVGO010000540.1 GCA_903905445.1 uncultured Bacteroidota bacterium | reverse complement strand
TACACCATTAAACAGGTATATGATAAAACAAACAAAGCGCCCCATGATGTCTTTTAACCCTGGTATTTGCAAGCGTCACAACTTTTGGGTGCTGGCAATCGGCTTTTTGAGTGTATGTACGGGCTGCTATAGTTTTAAAGGGATTTCGATCGATCCGGCGGTGCGTACTTTTAATGTGCAGATTTTTGAAAATCAAGCATTGAATGCACCCGCTATTTTGGGGATTGATTTTACGGAAAAATTGAAAGACAAGGTGCGCAGTGAAACCCGGCTGCTCCTGAACCGTGAAAAGCCGGATGTGGAGTTCAGTGGCGTTTTTGAAGACTTTCGGGTAGTGCCTGTTGCTCCCAAACCAGGGGAAACGGTGGCTTTTAACCGGCTTGAAATCAGAATAAAAGTGAATTTTATCAACAACAATGAACCAGAAAAAGGATGGGCAACCCCAAAATCGTTCAGTTTTTTTCAGGAGTTTTCAAGTGATCGAGAATTGCTGGTTGTTCAAGACCAGTTAGTTACGGATATTTCCAAACAATTGCTGGAGGATGTTTTTAATGCCGCCTTCAATAATTGGTAAACACACCAAGCAGGTATTTTTTTAAAAACGGATTGTCCCGAAAACGCATTGACGCAGGAACGTTTTATAAAATTGATTGATAACCCGGATTTGTTGGCGACCATCACGTTGGAAGAGTTGAAGACGCTGGCATTTGCCTATCCGTATGCCCATAACCTTCGGTATCTGCTTGCGCTTAAAGCCGCCCAGACCAACCATGCAGATGCGGCGCGTTTTTTACAAGCCGCTGCGGCCTACAGTTTGGATCGCAAACAATTATTCATGCTGGTGGTCCCTCCCCAATTGACCCCGGTACCCGTAAGTGTTGCAGAAGCAGAATCCGTTCTGGAGCTAAAACCCATTGAAACGGTTCAAAAAGCACTGGATGCCTTGTCGCCTTTAGCACGGAAAGTAGAAAATAGCGCTATTAATAAATCAGTTTCCCTGCCCGAAACCAGTCCTGTTCCGACAAACATTTCGCCCAGTGAAACGATTCCAGAAAACCCGACCGATTTACCCACCCCAAGTGCTGATCTGCCGGTCTTTACTCCGATTGTGCCGATTGCAAGCCCCCCAAATCCAATCCTAGCGCCAAAGCAAGTACCCGAAAAGCAGCCTTTTGAAGCGTGGTTTAGTCAATTTCAGCCTCCCAGCCTGGCATCCGTTCGCCCAGCGCCGGCTCCCATGAAAAAGATCAAACCGCAGCCTCAAAATAGAAAAGAACCCGTGCTTACCGGGGTAGCACAAGTGCTTGCAGAAAAAAGTGTGGCCGAAAATCAGAGCGTAATTTCCGAAACCCTGGCACGTTTGCTGGTGCAACAAGGGTACAAAGAAAAAGCAATCAATATGTATCAGCGTTTAAGTTTGGCATTTCCAGAGAAAAGTGCGTACTTTGCGGCCGAAATTGACAAACTAAAAAAATAAAAGCATATGTTATCTACCCTTGCGGTGTTTATTGCCCTCGTGAGCATTCTTCTGATGGCAGCCATACTGATCCAGAATCCAAAAGGTGGCGGTATTGACGCGAATTTCGGTGGTCAGGCGCAACAACTGTTTGGCGCAGCCCGGTCTACAGATTTTATTGAAAAAGCAACCTGGGTACTTGCGGGTACTTTGATTGTGTTGTGTGTGGTAGCGGTTTTGACCGTTGGTGCTGGTGGTGGCGCAAGTCCTGCCGATATGCCATTACAGTCTCAATAATTGATCTAAGGCATTTTAAAACAGCCCGGAGCAGTGATTTTCATCGCTCCGGGCTGTTTGTATTGGTTCATGGACTTGGCCTTTCTCCTAAAACAAGTTTAATCCGTAAATACTGACCGTGTAATCACCCGTATATGAATTTTTGGTCAAAACCTATTCGTTCCGTACAGTCGCTCCTGCGTGGAAAAGCGCCGCATGTTCGGCAAATACGCCATTTGTATTCGCCAATCCTCGATCGGGTGGTTGATTTGGATGTCTATTTGCCGCCGGATTACAACAGGGGGCCGAAAAAGAGTTATCCCCTGGTGTTGTTCAATGATGGACAGGATTTGCCGGTAATGGATTTTGCGGGTATTTTGGAAAACATGTACCGTGTGGGCGCCATTCCAAACCTGATTGCCGTGGGGATTTATGCCAATTTTGAACGTACCCGCGAATATGGTACTGCACGGCAACCAGATTATAAAGGGCGGGGCGACAAAGCCGGGTTTTACCGCGATTTTGTGATGCAGGAACTGTTGCCGCTGCTCAACCACCGTTTTCGCTTGTCGGGTGAACCAAAAGAAACGATTTTTGCCGGTTTTTCATTGGGCGCCTTGTCGGCCATGGACATTGCCTGGGAGTATCCACAGATTTTTGGTGGCGTGGGTATTTTTTCCGGTGCCTTGTGGTGGCGCTGGTCGGACGTGAATCCTGCTGACCCGGATGCCGACCGAATTATGCTTGATATTGTGCAAAAAACGGTTGAAGTGGATACAAATCAGCGCTTCTGGTTTGAATGTGGCACGCTGGATGAGTCGGACGACCGCAACAACAATGGTCGTATCGATGCGATTGATGATACCCTGGATTTGATGCAGGCTTTGCAGGAAAAAGGAATCCCGGAGGAATCCATGTATTATCTGGAAATAGAAGGTGGCCGGCACGACCAACGCACCTGGGGAGAAGCCATGCCTGCGTTTTTGACCTGGATGTTGGGATAGTTACGGCTTTTCCACCTTTTTAGCCGCCTGCCAAAGCGCTTCCATTTCCGATAATTGCATGTCTTTCAAGGGCTTGGGTGCGTTCGATTCAATAAACTCGAAGCGTTGTTTGAACTTGCGGTTTACGCGTTCCAGGGCGGTTTCGGGGTCGACGCCAATAAACCGGGCGTAATTGACCATAGAGAACAGCACATCGCCAAATTCTTCCTCAATATCGGCCTGGGGAGCCTGGTTGGTGATGTTTTCCTGTAATTCGCCAATTTCCTCTTCCACTTTGGCCCAAACTTGTTCGGCATTTTCCCATTCAAAACCCACTTGTTTGGTTTTTTCCTGCATGCGGTAGGCTTTTACCATCGCAGGCAAACTGGTGGGAACGCCTTCCAGAATCGATTTTTTACCCTCTTTCAGTTTGAGTTGTTCCCAATTACGTTTTACCTCGGCTTCATCGGCCACGGTAACATCGCCGTAAATATGCGGGTGGCGGGAAATAAGTTTATCGCAAATGGCATTCAGGGCATCGGCAATATCGAAAGCACCTTGTTCGGAGCCAATTTTTGCATAAAACACCATGTGCAGCATGATATCGCCGATTTCCTCCTTGATTCCTTTTAAATCATTGGATAAAATCGCGTCGGCGAGTTCATACGTTTCTTCGATGGTGAGGTTGCGGAGTGATTCGAGGGTTTGCTTGCGGTCCCACGGACATTGTTCGCGGAGTTCGTCCATGATGGTAAGCAGGCGGACGAAGGCATCAGACTTTTCTTGTTGGGTAGACATAGGGGCAAAGATAAAAAACAAGTTGCGATGGGATCGTTTCCCATCGCAACTTAAAAAAACGGAACAGGTTTAAACAGTGGATTAGATCGGACTTTGGTAAAGAAAAGAATAGTGTGTGTTGTTTTCTGCTTTGTTCTTTTTCCCCGGTATGGGATGCGCTAAAGGATCACAAGACAATTTACATCGTGGGTTTGTGGCTTTCGCAGGTTTCGTTCATGGACCTGTTCCGTAAGTACCGCGCATTCTTGCCAACGGCGGTACATTCATAGCGTTTTTTCTTGTTTTTTGGATTAAGTTTATTCTTTGAAGGCTTGGAGTGGGACTTAGATTAAATCGGTTTGTGTGTTTTTTAGAGTGGCTGTTATCTGTTATCACGAAGGATCATTGCGCGATCCGGTTATTCCTTTTTTCAACACGTAACTGATGGCTTCTCCTTTTGAATTGACGTGCAGTTTGCGGTAGATGCCTTGAATATGGTTTTTTACCGTGTCGGCGCTGATAAAATAGCGCGCTGCAATCATTTTATAAGACAATCCATCGACCAAACCTTCCAAAATTTCCAATTCACGTGGTGATAAACTGGCGAATAATTGGTCGTGTACTTCGGTGGCTTTGGTGGTGTTTGTTGTCTGGACGGTTGGTTGGTTATTCGGACCGTGAAAATACCGCAGCACTTTTCGAGCAATCGCAGGCGTCATAGGGGAGCCGCCCTGACTTACAGCGATGACGGCATCTAAAATTTCTTCCGACCCTGCTTTTTTCAAAATGTACCCGGTTGCACCATTTCTCAAAGCCTGAAAAATCCGGTCTTCTTCTTCACTCACCGTCAGCATCACTACCTGCGCATTGGGGTGAACTTCCTTCACCAGCACCGTCGCCTCAATTCCTGTCATGCCCGGCATATCAATATCCATCAAAATGACATCCGGTTTTAAGTTGCTTACCACTTCCTGTACCCGCAAACAGTTCGGGAACGCACCCGCCACATCCACCTCCTCGGTATAGCGAAACAATTGAAGCAAACTTTCCCTAAAATGGTGGTTGTCTTCGAAAATTACAAGACGCAGCGGCGTCATACGAGGCGTGTTTTTTTCATTTTCTTGATGATACAAAGGTAGGCTTGGCATAGGCTATGGCGGCATAGGAAGTTTGTACTAATTTGGTAATATGAATACCAGAATCAGGGTATAAAGTTTAAAATAATAGCAGGCTTATGCCCAGGCTTCCCACAAAAACCAGCACCAAGCAAATTGCGGAAACAAAGGAAAAAGCCAGCCATTTAAGGACGCTTCTTTTCCAGGAAAGGTTGTAATAGGTTTTAAAAGCCCAAAATAAACCCAACCAGAGCCACCAAACGGCCCAAACAGGCTGGACAGGCAGCCCCAAAAAACGTTTGAGCACCGTAAGGAAAAAAAGCAGGAACAGGAAACCCGACAACATGTGCAGGAGCAGGATAAAATGCTCCACATATTTTCTTTTTTGTTTTCGATATTGAAACGATAAATACCACGACATAATACCGATTAGAACAAGGAGGGTCCAGGAGGAGGTGCCAATATAATGCCTGATCAAACTTTTTTGGTCGCGGCCACTTTTAATCAATTGGTTGAGCAAAAATCGATCGGAGGTGTGGTCAATATGATACCGTTTGGCCAGGGTATCGATGGGATAGTTGAGCATATCCTTGATGGCGAATTTCCCCTGGTAATGGCTGAATAAACTCAGCAGCGCAATGCTATCCTTGTTTGGCATGCCTAAATTTTCCTTGGCTTCTACAAAACGCAGCAAAGAATCAATGGCCTGGCGTTGTTGGGGGGTACGGAGTTCAGGCGGCAGCGAATCGATATTTTGCGCAATATGATCGAGCAGGGTTAATTTGCCTTTGGTTTCATCAAATTTGATATTCCAGCCGATGACAGATTGCTCTCCTTTGTAGTTTTTTTCTACTTGATAGGAAATATAAAACAACAAGAAAAACATCGTAAACAGAAAAAACTGGAGCGGGTGGGGGTAGCGTTTTTGTTTGCCTTTGAAATATTCGATGGTGACTTTGCCGGGGATCAGCAGTTGCCAAACCATGCGTAAAAATTTGCTTTCGAGGTGGAAAGTCGTATTCCAAAAGCGGATGAGCAGGTCGCGCATGCGCACTTTCCCATCTGTGTCCCGTTGTCCACAATGGGCACAAAACTTCGCCTGGTAGGGGAGTGGGTAAAAACAGTTTTTGCAGTAGTGGTTGTTACTGTATTTCATGCGGGTAAAATTCTACTATTTTGTTGATTTTTTTCTAATTTTTGAATTAGATAATACAAGCTACGAAAAGATTGATTGAAGTATATTTGCCGGATTCGTTCCATTCCAATCTGATCAATAATTTATGCGCAGTCAAACTACCCCTTATATTTTAATGATTCGGCCCTCCAATTTTGGATTCAATGTTGAAACAGCGGCCAACAATGCATTTCAGGTACAGGACGATCAAATGTCGCCCGAAGCGATGCGCCAACAAGCCATTTCCGAATTTGATGAAATGGTAAAACGGCTTCGTGCAGCGGGTGTGCAGGTGATGGTCGCCAAAGATTCGCTGCGCCCGGTAAAGCCGGATGCGATTTTTCCTAACAATTGGGTAAGTTTTCACCAGGAGGGATTTGTGGTCACGTATCCCATGTTTGCCCCTACCCGCCGTAAGGAACGCCGTCGTCAGGTGATTGATTTGGTATTAAAAGCGGGATTTCAATCTAACCATCGGGTAAACCTGGAGTTTAATGAAAAACGCAACCGTTTTTTGGAAGGCACGGGCAGCATCATATTTGATCATCAGTATCAGTTGGCTTATGCGTGCCTGAGTCAGCGCACAGATGCGAGTTTGTTGGATGATCTTTGTGCCGAAATTGGATACACCTCCGTGGTGTTTCACGCTGTAGATGCAGCGGGACAGGATATTTACCACACCAACGTCATGATGGCCTTAGGGGAAACTTTTGTGGTTATTTGTATGGGTTCGGTGCGCGATGCACAGGAACGGGCCATGCTGGAGCAAAAATTCAAGGAAACAGGCAAAACGATCGTAGATATTTCCTTGGATCAAATGAATCATTTTGCTGGCAATATGTTGCAGGTGCGAAATACCGAAGGCCAAACCTTTTTGGTGATGTCGGAGCAGGCGTTTAAAATTTTAAGTAACGAACAAGTTGCTGTGCTTGAAAAGCATACCCAATTGTTGCATAGTCCATTATATACGATTGAAAAATACGGTGGCGGCAGTGCGCGGTGCATGATGGCGGAGGTTTTTTTGCCCCAAGTGTCGGTTTAAAATAAAAGTGTTGGTTGGGATGTAACCTGTAGAACAATCATGCTGTCATAGGTGGCAACAATACAGAACGAAATCAACTTGTTTCACCGTAAAAATTAAACAAATGGATGCTACCATGATTGCCGTGCCTATAACCATTAGTCTTGGCGCTTTTTTGATGGTTTGGGCTTTGCGTTACCTCCAAAATAAAGAGAATATGGCCTTGATTGAGCGCGGATTGAATCCCGCTGATCAAAAACGCAACAAGGAAAATGACCCAACCACGACTTTGAAAAATGCCCTTATGTTTATGGGGGCGGGTTTGGGTTTGTTGTTGGCGATTATTATTACCAACACGTTACATTTGGAAGGAGATGCGAATACCGGCATTTATTTTTCGCTGATCGCGATCTTTGGCGGTATGGGTATGCTGGGCGCTTATTTGTACGAGCGGAAGAATCCGCCGGTGGAGTAGTTGGACGTCGGAAGGGGGGTTTAGGTCGGAAGGGTGTCCCCGATAGACGTCGGAAGGGTCCCGATAGGAAGCGT
>CAIVGO010000539.1 GCA_903905445.1 uncultured Bacteroidota bacterium | reverse complement strand
GATGGCCCCAGGTTCCGAAGTTCTTCGGCCGCCATGACCGTATGTGCTTCTTTTTCAAGCAAATCAATGACTTTGTCAAACTCTAACTTCCGGTAAACGTCTTTTGGCTCGAAATGCATGGTAAAACAGGTAATAGGAAAATGACTAAAAACAGTTCCAAACTGGTTGGCAAGTTCAGAAAAAAATTTGAATGTGCCGTCGTAAATCAAACACACAGATGCTGATCGTACAAACAAAATTGGCAAATTTTAGTTCCTGAACCAAGCAATTTAAATCCCCGCCAAACCGTATTCTTTAAAAAAAGACCGCCCAATATAGATACACGCCGTTTAATATTAAAAATATACCAAATAGGGTAAAACAACCCCGCCAAACAAAATTATTATCTATTTTTTTTAAAATTTTTAAAATAAAAAAACAATGAACACCCGTACTGGCAGAATATTACACAAGAAAAGTACTCAATTTCCCCCCTCCA
The DNA here is from genome assembly GCA_903905445.1 of uncultured Bacteroidota bacterium. GTDB lineage: Bacteria > Bacteroidota > Bacteroidia > Chitinophagales > Saprospiraceae > M3007. Next base: position 3,435 of record CAIVGO010000539.1, on the reverse strand, counting down.
AAAATGTTTAAGTTCATTTAACAAAAGAAAACCACGTGTTTATTAACTAAAATCTTAACTTTGCATTGCATTTTAACGCTTCTCTTTTATTCCCGTACAAAATCTTAATCCATGACTTCAACCTATTTCCTCATTTTCCTCACGCTTACTGCTACGGCATTTTACGGATTGACCAACGACAAAACTGAAGCACCTTCAGAAGAATAAATGAAACCGTTTATAGTTGGTGATTCAAAACCCTTAAAGAAAATCCTCAGATAATAGCAATCGCTTTACGCTGAGGATTTTTTTATTACGCTACTACATAACAATGTATGCCCTTATCTGTTTTTACGATTTTTTACCGTACTAAATTTGTACTTTTATCTCTAAAGTCATAAATTCTTATCTTAAACAACCATTTTCTCCATTTAAATCTTGTATTTCGTTGTTGCGGCACGTTTGTTGCTTGTTACGAGAAATAATCTTCTTGTCATGAAAATCACGCAATCTTTTTACGCTGGCGATCGCTGGCATAATCTCGACACGTCTGAAGGCTTCTCTGCGGAGCAGGCGCAACTCGTATTGGTTTTTGGCGAGCGCACCCTGCTTGAACAAGGCCATTGGTACGCTAATTTTAAGGAAACCTACCCGGCAGCCTCGGTGCTCCTGTGTAGTACCTCCGGTGAAATTTATCAATCGGCTGCCCACGAGGGTACCGTTGTGGCGACTGCCATTCAGTTTGAAAAGACCCAAATTCGAAAGGCCCAGGCAACTATTTCCAACTACCAACAGAGTTTTGAAGCAGGCAAGTCCCTTTCAGCGGCTTTACAAGGAGACGATCTTAAAATGATTTTTGTACTCTCCGATGGTAGCAAAGTAAATGGCAGTGATTTGATCAAAGGCATCAACGAAAACCTGAGCCCCCACGTTTCGGTGTCGGGCGGATTGGCAGGGGATGCTGCGCGGTTTGAAAAAACCGTGGTGGGACTGGATGCCGATCCGACGGAAGGACAAATTGTAGCCATTGGCTTATATGGTAAAGATTTGGAAGTTGGACACGGTACCATGGGAGGTTGGGATGTTTTTGGCCCCGAACGCCAAATCACGAAATCCAGTTACAATATACTCTATGAATTTGGTGGCAAAAAAGCCCTCGATTTGTACAAAGAATACCTGGGTAAATATGCCTCCGAACTGCCTGGTGCAGCATTGCTGTTCCCGCTTTCGATGAAAACATCTCAGGATGCAGAACCCGTAGTGCGTACCATCCTCTCTATTGACGAAAACGATGGTAGTATGGTATTTGCAGGAGAAATGCCGGAAGGTGCTTATGTGAACCTGATGAAAGCCAATTTTGATCGCCTGATTGATGCTGCTGCTACGGCTGCCGAACAAACATTGCAGAATCCGGATAAAAAACCAGACCTTGCAATCCTCGTAAGTTGTGTTGGACGACGCCTGGCACTAGGGCAACGCATAGATGAAGAAATTGAAGCGGCGAAAGAAATTTTTGGCGAGCATACATTTATGACCGGCTTTTACTCCTATGGTGAAATATCGCCCTTAGCAACCGGAAAATGTGACTTGCACAATCAAACCATGACAATTACTACCCTAACGGAATCGAAATAAGATGACGCCATTGGTACTGGATATTGGAAAACTTCATCCATTATTAAAAAGACAAATTTTTAAATACCTAAAAAATAGCCACCTTGATGAAATCAGGGTGGTTGATTTTATTTCTGCCGTTAATGATTCTTACCTGAATTATGAACGTGATAAGGAACTATTCGATCATTCTACCCAACTGAATGACCGCGAATACGCCGATATTAACCGCCAACTAAAACTTGAAGTAGCGCAGCGCAACCAATCCTTCGAAAAGCTGGTGGAAGCCGCGCGCGCCCTGGAAGTGCCCAATGTTTACCAACTACCCGATTTCAATGCTGAAAACTTACTTGGACTGGTTGAGTTTTTGAAACAACAGATCATTTACCAGAAAAGCATTGAAGATCAACTCATTCAGGCTAAAGATGCAGCGGAGGAAGCAACCCGCGCCAAATCGGAGTTTCTCTCTATTATGAGCCACGAAATCCGCACGCCGCTCAATGCGATTGTCGGACTCGTGTACTTGATGAAGCAGGAGGACAACACCCCCGTCATGGTGGAAAACCTGGATACCTTGCAATTTGCGGCCGATAACCTTTATATTTTGATCAATGACCTGCTCGACTTTAGTAAAATTGAGGCAGGAAAAGTGGAATTGGAGTACACGGACTTCAATTTCAAACAGTTGGTACATAATATTCAAAAATCTTATCAGCCTAAGGCCGACGAAAAAGGCTACAAAGTGGTTTTGGAAGCCGATGAACGTGTGCCAGATACCCTCGTTGGAGATTCCTTGCGCTTAAGCCAGATCTTATCCAACCTGGTTTCAAATGCCATCAAATTTACAGAAAATGGCGCCGTAACCATTGTTTATAAATTATTGGGGGTACAGCAGGAAAAAGCACAAATCGAAATTTCCATCATAGACACCGGCATCGGCATTGCCCCCGAACATCAACAAAAAATATTTGAACTGTTTACGCAGGCAAGTTCGGTTACAACCCGCAAATTCGGCGGAACCGGACTAGGCTTAGTAATCACCCGCCGTCTATTACAACTCTACAAAAGTGATATTTTGTTGGAGAGCACGGTCGGAAAAGGTTCGCGTTTTTATTTCAACCTTGAACTTGAAATAAGCAAAACTGCGGCTCCCATGAAAGAAATTGCTCAAACCGACGCTGAATCTAGTCCCCTTGAAGGGGTACGCCTGTTAATGGTGGAGGATTTTATTATTAACATTAAAGTTGCCTCCAAATTTTTCACCCGCTGGAAAATCGATTTCGAAATTGCAGAAAATGGGCTTTTAGGCGTAGAAAAGGCGCGAAATAACCAATACGACCTGATTCTGATGGATATTCAAATGCCGGAAATGGACGGTTATGCCGCTACGCAAATGATCCGTCAGTTCGATCCCAATATTCCAATTATCGCATTGACCGCCTCGGCTACCATCAGCGATAAAACCAGATCGTCGGAAGTGGGCATGAATGATTACATCCCCAAGCCCTTCAATCCCAACGACTTGTTTACTAAAATTGCCAAATACGCTGGCCGGCAATTATAAAAAACATACCACCCCGTTTACTTGCTTCCTATCAAGTGCCCAGGGTGGCCATGCTTTTAAAAACTGCTTTATCGTGCCGACGCAACCACCAACTGTTGGGCGTGGCGCTTATCTTTGGTCTCCAACACCAGCGTATAGATACCCGCAGGCACCAAACTCAAATCAAGTGCACGCGTGTGCATGCCCGGCAGGTAAAACTGGCCCGTTTCCCAACTCCTTACTATCTGACCCTGCTGATTGAATAAACGCAAACCAATGGTACTTCCACGGGCTAAAGT
>CAIVGO010000538.1 GCA_903905445.1 uncultured Bacteroidota bacterium | reverse complement strand
GGCTTGTCAAATAATGACAAAGTTGGGATTCGAAAAGGTGTATAACCTCAACGGCGGATTGATGTATTGGAGTGGACCACTTTCAAACTAAACCAAATGCTAAAAAATTGGGATTTTATGCGCGTAATGCGCGCTGGAATGGCTTTATGGGCATTTTATATGGCCTTTAGTACAGGCGATTGGATGCTGTCGCTTTTTGGTGTTTTTTTCGGGTATCAAGCCTGGTTTAACATTGGGTGTTGTGGTACAGCCTGTGCGCCCCGTGCCGCGACTCAAACAAATGCACCAGAACAACCTGTGCATTTTGAAGAAATTAAATAATATAACATGGAAAATACGATTTATTCAATGCCACGTATCGGCGATATTGCACCAGATTTTGAGGTGATGACAACCACAGGCATGCTGAAATTTTCGGAATATGCACACAACAGCTGGACCATTTTGTTTTCACATCCAGCCGATTTTACGCCTGTTTGCACCACAGAAATGACTGGATTTGCGCTGGAAAAGGATTTTTTCAAGGCGCATGAAACAAAATTAATCGGGTTGAGCATCGACAGCATTCATGCACACATTGCCTGGGTAAACAATGTACGGGAAAAAACGGGTGTTTTATTCGAGTTCCCGATTATTGCAGACATTGACATGTCGGTCGCTAAAAAATATGGCATGTTGCAGCCGGGTGAGAGCGAAACCGCTGCCGTACGCGCGGTCTTTTTTATTGATCCGGCTTTTAAAATCCGCTTGATCATGTATTATCCCCTCAATGTAGGGCGTAACATGGACGAAATAAAGCGGGCATTGTTGGCACTACAAACATCGGATGCAAACAAATGTGCCATGCCACTTGATTGGCGGCCTGGTGATAAAGTAATTGTTCCTGCTCCTAAAACAGTGGATGCTCTGCAGGAAAGACTAAAAAGCAACCTTGAAATGGTGGATTTTTACCTTGCAAAACGGAGCCTGGATTAAGCATAGATAAAATATTCAAAACAGATCAAGTTCTCCAGATAATCTGTTGTATTTGCATGAAAAAATGCAACATTTGCATCAGGCAAAACCACTTTAGTTAATAAACCTGTGATGGTCTTTTGAAGCACCAAAGCAGGTATTTCGATAAGTTAACCCATTGCACGCATGTTGTGTTTTAATGCAAAAACGCAGCATGCGTATTTTAAATCACTCTGTCATGCTACAATTTCTCTCCCAACCCTGGCATTGGTCGGTCGCTGGTGTACTCATCGGCCTTACCGTGCCCACCCTCTTGCTTTTAGGCAATCGGGTATTTGGCATTTCCTCCAACCTGCGCCACATTTGCGCCGCCTGCATTCCAGCCAATATTCCATTTTTTAAATACGACTGGAAAAAAGAGGCCTGGAACCTGTTTTTTATCGGCGGCGCCATCCTTGGAGCGGTCATTGCTGCCAATTTCTTAAAAGATCCGGCGCCGTTTCAAGTGGCGGCTGCAACCCAACGCGATTTACAAGCCCTGGGCGTACAGGATTTTTCGGCAATGATGCCTTCCGATCTTTTTGGCGTAGATCAAATATTTACCATAAAAGGTTTGATTTTTATGGTTTTTGGCGGTTTTTTGATCGGTTTTGGAACCCGTTATGGCGGTGGTTGCACCAGTGGGCATGCCATCAGTGGTTTGTCGAACCTGCAATTTCCCTCCCTCATTGCCACGATTTCGTTTATGGCAGGCGGGTTCCTTATGACCCATTTTGGCTTACCCCTGCTGTTTAAATTGTTTTAAATCGGGCATCCAAAACATCCATCATCGTTAAAAGCAAACAACCATGTCTCCAATAATAAATACGCCCACTCCGGTAGAAACCAACACCGATTTTGAAGTGCGCTCGCTCGATGCGATGTGCGTCAATGATTCGCACCTGGTCGAGCCTTGGTATCACAATATTAAATATGCCCTGATCGGTATTTTATTTGGCATCACCTTCATCAAAGCGGAAATTGTCTCCTGGTTCCGCATTCAGGAAATGTTCCGTTTTCAGTCGTTTCACATGTACGGTGTGATTGGCGTTGCGGTGGTAGTGGGCGCAATTTCCATCCAAATCATCAAGCGTTTTAAGATCAAAACCATGTACGGCGAGGCCATCGAGTTGCATGACAAAACCTTTAACAGGGGTCAAATTTACGGGGCATTATTGTTTGGGTTTGGTTGGGCCATCACGGGCGCTTGTCCTGGACCACTTTTTGCCCAAATCGGCGCTGGTTTCCTGGCCATTGGTGTTACCTTGCTCTCAGCCATAGCAGGCACCTGGGTGTATGGCTACTTCCGCGCGCGGCTGCCACATTAATATCGCTGAGCCGTCTTTTTGAAGGTTTTTCAGGAATCCAATAACACCCGATCATTTTTTTAAATCTTGATTTCTATGCGTATTTTTTTGATTTTTACCATGCTTTTGCTGGGTTTTGCCTGTACGGAAAGCACCCAGGCACAAAGTAAACTCAATGCCGACCAGGTAGAAAACATGGTGAAAGCCAATAAATCGGTATTCCTGTTGGATGTGCGCACACCCGGCGAGGTTCAAAATACTGGCAAAATAGAAGGTGCGGTGAACATCAATTTCAACAGCCCCGATTTTCAGGCGCAATTGGCCAATCTCGACAAAGAAAAACCGGTCATCGTGTATTGTGCCGCCGGAGGCCGTAGCCCCCGTGCTGCTGCGCAAATGGCCAAATTAGGGTTCAAAACCGTATACGACTATCCGGGCGGCATGAACGACTGGTTAGCAAAGGGTAAAAAAACAGTACGGTAACGGTATGGGCAATTCCCTTTATTTCACGGTAATAGGCTTGGTCATCGCGGCCCTGGTAACCGGTATTTGCGTGGTGCTGGCTACGGTGCAGTTTCTGCGGCGCAATATCCTGGCGCAACCGGACCTGCAAGTACAATACAAACGCGAACTGCTTGGCCTGCAACGTATGCACGCTTTGTTGCTGTGTTGTATTTTGTTGCTTTGTATGGGCGGCGCAGGAGCTTGGTTTGCAACACAATCTGCTCAAAAACACCAAATTGCAGCCTTGCGTGCGCAAATAACCCCCGTTTTCGATAAAAATAAAATATGGGAAGCGCCTGATCACCGCTTGGCTGAAACAGACGCGCAGGCCACTTTGATTGCCTACGGGGCCGATCTGATTCGCAATACCCAGGATTATTTTGGGGCCAATGGGCTAGTGCGTCCGGCAAGCATCAATGGTTTGAATTGCCAAAACTGCCATTTGGAGGCCGGTAGCAAGCCGTTTGGCAACAATTATTTTGCCGTCGCGAGCACGTACCCGCAACTACGCGCACGCTCAGGCGCGCTCGAAACCATTCCCAAGCGCGTCAACGACTGCTTTATGCGCAGCCTGAATGGAACGCCCATTGATACCAACAGTTATGAAATGCGGGCGATTTTGGCCTACATGCAATGGTTGGGCACTGGCGTTCCCAAAGGTGAGAAACCCAAAGGCACGGGTTTGGTGGAAGTGCCTATGCTCGATCGCCCGGCCGAACCTGAAAAAGGACGTTTGGTGTACGCTGCAAAATGCGCTTCCTGCCATGGTCCCGATGGACAAGGCCTGCCCATGCCGGAGGGCGCGCGCAATTACCCGCCGTTGTGGGGTCCGCGCAGTTACAATGCAGCCGCAGGTTTGTTTCGGATGTCGCGCCTGGCGGGTTACGTGAAAGCCAACATGCCTTTTGGTGCCAATTACCAGAATCCGCAACTCAGCGATGCAGAAGCCTGGGATGTGGCGGCCTTTATCAATGCCCAGGAACGGCCTGCACATCCATTTTTGAGTACCGACTGGCCCAATATTGCCAAAAAGCCCTTCGATCATCCGTTTGGGCCGTACAAAGACACTTTTCCTGAAACACAGCATAAATTCGGTCCGTTTGGGCCCATTGTTTCCTATTACAAGACCATAAATTCAAAATAAAGCCATGCACACCAAGCCCGATGCACCCGACTATAACCTGAAAAGAAGAAGTTTTCTCCGCAATACCTTGTTGGCTGGTTTCGGCGCGGGTTTGGGGCCGTTTACTTTCACGTCGGAAGCGTCCCCCATTGTGGACACGTCG
>CAIVGO010000537.1 GCA_903905445.1 uncultured Bacteroidota bacterium | reverse complement strand
GCCACGCGGCCAAATATGCAAGGCGTGCGCATCCATCAACTTGCCCTGTTCGGCCGGGATGGTCAATTCTTTGTACCCATGATCCAAATATTGCTGGGCATAATTAAAACGGTCGGTGCGTTGTAACGTATGCCGAACCGCTGAAAATGCGCCATCCGTGGCAAAAATCAAAGGCGCCGCTATGGTTTTATGTTCGCCCGTTTTTAAATCTTCAAAATGAATGTAGGGCTGATTTAAATCAACATCGATGCAACGGTGCTCAAAAAAGAATTCTACCTGCGGAAAACTGCTGGCAATTTGTAGTAATTCCAGGTTCAAACCACCCCGCGAAACAGAATAAATGGCCTCGCCTGCTTTGCCATACGCTTGAAACGTAAGGGTCCCGTCCACGGCATGCATCATGCGTCCAGGCATCGGAATCGCTACAGGTTCTATTTTTTCACGAATCCCAGCCATATCAATGGCTTTCCACCCGCGCGCACTCATGGCGAGGTTGATCGAACGTCCCCCTGTATATCCTTTCGCCCGCATATCTGGTCGACGTTCAAATACTTTTACGGCATAACCACGCCTTGCGAGGGCAACAGCCCAAAGTGCACCTACTAATCCGGCACCCACAATGACGGCCGATTTATTGACTGTTTCCATGTTTTTATAGTTCTCCCGCCAACAGACGGAGTTGTAATTCAGTAATTTTCAAGTTATAAAGGGCCAAATTCCGACGAAACAACGCCTGTTCCAGGGTGTTTTGTGCCGTTTGTGTTTCCAGGGCGTTGGTTTGTCCCAAGCGAAAGCGTTCGGTGCTCACATTCAGGTTTTCCCGCGCATTGGTTACATTTTCCTCCTCCAACAAAAGTACTTGCTGTTGGGTTTTGAAAAAGGCCAATTGGTTATCTAAAGATGATTCAATACTCAAACGCTGCGCATCTACCTGAATACCTGCCTGCTGCGCCTGTAACTGGGCTACTTGTACCTGCCTTTTAAAATTGCCGCCGTTGTACAATGGATACACCAAACTACCACCAATCGTCAAGCCGGCTTGTGTATTGCTGCGTTGAAAACCAGAACCATTGTCGGACCGCAAAGCGTTAAATTGACCAATACCATTAATGCGTAATTTGTTCAGTGTTCGGGCTTCATCGGTCAAAAGCGCGGCTACTTCACTGCTTTTTTGCAACGACAGCATGGTCGGATTTTGCGTTTGTATTTTTTGAAGCAAACTGGTGCGTTCCGGCGTGTAGTTGTTTACAAGCGTTTCATCCACCTCAAAGCTTGTTTCTGGCGCACGCGCAAGCAGTTGGTTGAGTGCCTGCTTGGCCGATAAAGTGACATTTTCCTGGTTTAACAAATCAGAACGACGCTGATTGAGGTCAATGCGTGCTTGTAAGGCGTCTGTTTGGCCGGCAAAACCGGCAGCCAAACGAGCCTCGGCAATGCGTAAGCGTTCTTGGTTCAGGGTAATCACTTCCGCCAGGGCTTTTTCTTGCTGCCGGCCCCGCACAATATCGTAATAGGCTTGTAGCACGTCTGCCGTGGTTTGCTGCACCTGGCTTTGCAGATTAAGCTGACCCAATGCCTCCTGGGCTTCCAGACGTTGTTTGGCAATAAACATACGGCGACCATCAAAAAGGGGCCAGTTGAGTTGTACCCCGGCACTGGCCGTATTAAATGGCGCACCCAAGGCATTAAATTCAGTACCATTCGACAGTTTTTGTTGAAAAGTACTGAGGGTGAACGTTTCATTGGCAACCAGATTCACGGTAGGCAGCATGCCCGCGTTGCCTTTGGTATTGTTGGTTTTGGCAATATCCGCATCGGCTTGTACCAGGCGAATGGTAAAGTTATTTTCAAGGGCAATGCGCACAGCCTCCTCGGCGGTAAGCAGCGGCGCATTTGTTTGAGCCAATAATAGGCTTGCGCAAAAGGTTAAAACAAACAAGAGGAACGTTCTATACATCGGTTTTTGATTGTATTATACTGAGTATACCCGCAGAGCAGGTGCTTTTTAGTAAACTATTGCAAAAGTACGATTCCCTAAACCTGTTGCGCTCTCCGGTAATATAAAAATCCCGCGCTCCAATACAATGGAACGCGGGATCGCACTTTATACCTTAGAAGCCCAGTTAAAAAGGCTCCATCAAAATCAACTTATTTACCTGCTTTTGCCTTCTCAATTACTTGTTTAGCAACTGATTCTGGTGCTGGAGCGTACTGGCTAAATTCCATCGTAGAAGATGCACGGCCAGAAGTCAGGGTACGCAACTGGGTTACATAACCAAACATTTCAGCCAAAGGCACCTCTGCTTGAATCGCAACTGCGCCACCCATCCGTGTTTCTTGTCCTTTCGGCAAACCACGACGACGGTTCAAGTCACCAATTACTGGACCAACATACTCTTCTGGTGTAATTACCTCCAACTTCATGATTGGTTCCATGATTTGTGGTTTGCAACCAGGAGCCGCTGCGCGGAAACCCTCTTTTGCACACAATTCAAAGGCAATTGGTTTCGAATCGACTGCGTGCATACCACCATCAACTACGCGTACTTTCATGGAGTCGATGTTGTAGCCTGCCAAAATACCGTTGTTCATCATCTGGGTGAAACCGTCGACGATTGGTTTTTGGTAGTTTTTATCGATCGCACCACCCACAATACCCCATTCGAACTGCAATTT
>CAIVGO010000536.1 GCA_903905445.1 uncultured Bacteroidota bacterium | reverse complement strand
TCAAATCCTTCGCGCCACAATACCTATACTTTTATTGCTTTCTGCAAATTTATTGACCACACCCTGGTAACTTGTTGGGGGGCTTGCGATGTATTGGCAAACTATGTTGTTCAATCATCACTCCTTATGAAAAATTTCTTTTTTCTCGTGATACTCTGTTGCCTGCTCAAAAGCAACGTATCCGCACAACCAATTGGTATCAGTATAAGCGCTGGTATTCGCAAAACATTCCAGCTGACTAAAAAGTCTTCGATCGACTTGCGGCAGCAATTCCAGGGAAATCCTGAAATCAAAAAATACAACAACAAGTACGGGGATTTTTTCAACGAAGATGGTTTCTGGCCGGTTCCTGACCGTTATGAAGAGTTGGAAGATGGCGACGATGATGATTTGCCTCAGGGGGCCAATCCGGTGACGCCCAACAATCCGGGTGAACTGAATGATTTACCATACCGCATCAAATTTGAATGGCGTAGTAATTCTGCCGTTCAGTATACTTACCGGTTTGCACCCTGGTTTCGCGGCAATACCGGCTATAGTCTTTTATATGATGGTGAAGAATTTCGACATACTTTTCGCGCAGAACTGGATTACAGGCCACTGAAACACAGCAAAACGAAGCGCAAGTTTGACTTGGGAGCCCGTGCTTTATATCAATATATCGGTGCGCCCGACGATGGGGTTTATGAATGGCAAAGCCTTGTAGTCCCCCGCATAGATGCAGATTGGAATTTCAAAAAAAACCATATCCTTCAGTTGAGCAATGCGCTAAATGGTGCCTGGGATGAAGGGAAATTTGAATTTGACCGATGGCGTGCCAATTTGAACCTGATATATGTTTATAAAAAATCAAACCGATTTACATTGAGTTATCAATTTCAACAACGCCTCGACAAACCGCGCCAATCGCATGGATGTAGTTTGGGTTATGAAATTCGTTTCTAGAATTATAATTCTTAAGATGTGAAGTGACGCGTCATTACCAGGTTTTATTGTAACACTATTTATCCCGAATTTTGGTGAAAACCAGCATTCGGGATTTTCACTTTAAATACGGTATTTATTCATCCATCATTCATCCAAATTCCCGGAGACCCAATCTAACGCTCTCTATACTGAATGCCGCATGAGAGGCAAGATCCGTTGTCATGCTGAGCACTGACTATCAATAATTTAGATAGAAGTTTATGCGCAAAACAAGCAGCGCGAAGTATAATTTACCGGCTTGTGGCTGTGCTCCGCCATCATTTTTTTCTATAAAGGTATGCCTCCGCTGGGGTCAGGCATATAAATGGGCATTTGTTGGGATTAAAGTGGTGTAGCATCTGCGCGAAAAATGTCCAGTAGTATGCTCAATTATTTATACTGAACGCCGCCTGAAAGGCTGCATTCTTTGTCATGCTGAGCGCTGATTTTCAATGATTTAGACCGAAGGCCATGCACAAAAGCAAGCAGCGCGAAGTATAATAAAAAAACCACAGTCACTCGAAAGTAACTGTGGTGGAGAAAAAAAGCGTTGATCGTTTAGATGACGATTAACCTAAGCACGCTGTCTCAATTGCATGATTCGTGTATTCATCTCTTCTACTAGATCGGTATCATCCGCTTCTTCTGCTTGCGGAATAACTAAATCGGTTGCTTTGGACGTTACCAGATCACAGAGTCGGAGTACAGGTACCCGAATGCGATCCTGTACTTCCCGAATCAGCAGATCACTGGCCGTAAATAAACCACTCACTGCAAATGGGCGAATACCCCATGCTTCCAGTATTTGTAAACCTGACAATACGCCAAGGCTGTCACCCGCAGAAAATAAAGTGGCATAAATAGTGGAGCGGAATGCCTTGTTTTCCAGCAGCATAGCCGTTTCGCGCTGCAACAAACCATCAGCGATTTCCATTACAATGTATTCAGCGCCACTTTCTTGGTATGCCTGATTTACCAAAGATTGGTACAAATTAAGCAGACTTGTTTTGTCAAGCAGATAGGTCGACGGGTATCCAAACTCGGAGAAATCAGTGGCATAATGTGCCCCGCGATCCATGTTAAGGGCTGCGTCTTTAGGAAATGCCGTGCCGGTGAGTTTAATATAGGCAACTCGTTTGCCCGCAGCCCGCAGCCCGCCACACAACCAGGCTGCTGAAGTTGTTTTTCCACTATCCATTGAAGAACCAACGGATAGAATAACCTTAGCGGGGATTTCAAATGGATTAAAGGTTTCGAGTGCGCGATATGCTGTTGTATTAATAACAGCCCCGTTCGGATGCACCGCATAGCCTACAAGTTCTAACTGGGCCGGAATACCCCGGAATGTAGCGTTTTTACTGGTCATCAAACCGGCAACACCCCCTCTGCCCAATAATTGGCAATGCGTGGTAGGGCGACTTGGAATATAACCCTCATACTGATTGGTTGCATAACGTGCTCCAAAAGCCAGCATTACATAATCATGCTCAAAAAGATAAGAAGCCACTTTCGCTGTATCCATGATGTAGCCGCCATTTGCCTGAACAACGCGAAAAATTGCTACATCGCCCATTTTTGGCGTATATGAATCAATGATAGATGCGTTAAGGATGTAATTGTCAACGCTTTTGCAAGTGAGTGCTTTTTTAATGTTCGGTTGCATCGGATAAAATTAATTTGTAGTGAAAGATGTCAGAATATCGCGGTACTCGAAAAATGTTACCAGCCGTTGCAAAAAAATTATTTTAATGGTTGAGTCGCCCATGGCGTTTGCGGATCGGAAGTGAGTAGCAACATGGCCGTATTTTTGCATTGTTCCAATAAATAATCTGCCAAACGCCTTGCAGTTTCGGTATCCAAGCCCGCAAATGGTTCGTCCAAGACCAACAAAGGCTTATTGGCCAAAACAGCCCGAAGGCATTCCAGCAATCGCTGCTGACTCGATGAAAGGTTGGTGTTCACCCCTTTTAATTTCAAATGAAAATCAAGGCCTTGTAAATGTTCGGGAAAAAGTGCCTGGAATTTCTGGATGGAAACTTCCGTATCGCGCAGTATTTCCGATTGTCCGCTTTTACTCAACGCATCCAAGAGGCTGGTGCCCACCAAAGGAAATGCATCCGAAACGAACGCTATTTGCTGGCGCAGACTGCGCAGGGTGTATGCCTGAATGTTGGTTCCATTCCAGGTAATGATCCCCGAATCAGGTTGATATTGTCCTGCCAGCAACTTCACAAGGGTGGTTTTTCCAGCACCACCCGGTAAAATAAGGTGTGTCAAACGCTGACCTTCAATGCGTACAGTATAATGGTCAAAAATTTGTTTAGTACCCAGTCGGAGCGAAATATTGTGAAATTCAAGCACAAATTTGGGTTCCTTTTTTATTGCCAACTCCCCTTCCGATGCGCGCGGCATTTGCATCAGTGCTTCAAATTTTTGCAGCGACAGAAGTCCTTTTTTCCACACCAACGACACCCGCAACAGGCGCATGAGTGGATTGCGCCACCACATCAAAATCATGATAATTATAAAAACCGGGGTGCCTGATAACCCCATGGCCAAGCCAGCCCACAAAACGATGGCCAACAGCATTTGAGCAAAAAATGGTGGAAGGGCTGCCTGGATAGCCGCAATTTTTTGGTATTCCAAACTGCGGGAACGAATCTGCTTTGCCTTTTTTTCAAATTGCTGGGTACTACGTGTGGTGCGATTGAGTGCCTGAACAGCCGCCAATTGCATTAACAAGGTATTAATGTACGCCAGCAGACCCGCTTTTTTGTTGCGCCGTTGTGCTTCCAAATGTTGCAACTGGCGGGTAAGGAGACGGTTGCCAAGCAACATACCCGCAACACTAACCAACACAAGGACCGCCAGGCGAAAATCAAGCACTGCAATGCATGCAATTCCGATGAGCAGCAGGCTGATATCGGCGGCACATTGCAGCATCCCTTTTGTTAGCAATTGTTGGATGCTGCCCAGGTCGCCCGCAAAACGCAACAGGCTACGGCCCGCATCCCGCGACTCATGCGTGCGCAAGTCGCTTTGCAGGTGGTGTTCTGCAGCAGCCATGCGCAGCGTATACGCAAAATCTTCACTCAATTTCCCCCGTAAGCCCAAACGCAAAGTGTCCAATAAAAAACGCAGACAAACGATCCCCAAGAAAAGCCATAATAATTGGGGGGGTGTCCAATGGCCCGGATTGAGTAGCTGGCCCCGCAAGGACTGAAACCCAAAAGTAGCGGCAACAACCTGCGCCAACAAGACAGAGCCTAAAATGAGAAAAAGGTTGGCTGTAAAATCAAAAAGAAAAGCCAGGGCTGTTTTTCGGCGGTTTTGTGCCAAAAAAGCCAGCAACCGATGGAGGTGTTTGAACGAGGAAATATACTGCATGGCAGTATATCGTACTAATTTATGAATGTTACCGAGATGGGAAAGAAAATCTTTAAATTGCTTATGTTATATTTTAGTAATTAAATGTTATATATTTTTTGCAAAACATTTTGTTTTTAGTTGAGCCGTTCTTAATTTTGTGACCATCATTTAAAACGCCTATGCCTAACAAAAAGAATACTCGAAAAAAGAGCCATGAACCCCACGATGCGGTGTTTAAAGCGTTTTTTAGTGATGCGATCATTGCTCGGAACTACCTTTTACATTATACCGCCGAAGATATATATGGGCAAATTGATTTCACTGTTTTCCAGAAAATCGACACCGCTTTTGTCAGTGGCCGTTTCGGAGTTTCCTTCAGCGATGTGTTGTATGAGTCCCGGTTATTAAGTGGTGCGCCTGCCAGGTTGCTCTTTCTGCTCGAGCATAAAAGTTATGTGCCTAAATGGCCGATTCATCTACAATTACTGGATTACTTTTTACAAATCTGGGAAGACGATCTCAAAAACGGACGCCCACTTTCTTTTATCGTTCCGATTGTGGTGTACCATGGGGCGCAGAAGTGGAAAACAGAGGCATTTTCTGATTGTTTTGTAGGCTTGCCGAAAGACTGGGAGGCGTTTATTCCCAATTTTTATTACTGGCTGACAGACTTGCGTAAAATTCCATCAAAGGAAATTGAAGAAAAAGTGGAGTCAGAATATGTGAAAAACCTGTTTTTAGCGTTAAAATTTGCGCGTAATAAAAAAATTACCCTCAAAAATTGGCCCAATATCCTTACTTTTGGGAGACCATTCTATCAGAATACCCGCGAAGGCATACTGCTGCAAACGCTAACGCTGTAC
>CAIVGO010000535.1 GCA_903905445.1 uncultured Bacteroidota bacterium | reverse complement strand
CTCGGAAGAATACCCGGAGTATGCCTGTTCTAACTTTAATGATGTTTTTGGCTTCTTTTTGAGCGGTCCCAATCCTAATGCTGGAACGCCATACACGAACTTTAATATTGCCTTGATTCCGGGAACCTATTTGCCCGTCGCGATCAATAACCTGCATCCTGCCAATCTTGTGAATGGAGGATGTCCGGCGTTCAACGAAGAATATTACCACGATAACGACCAGCAGGCGCGCCAACCGGTGTACGACGGCTTTACCGATATATTTGTGGCTGAAGCGGCGGTAACGCCCTGTGCGGAATACGAAATGTACATCGCAATCGGTGATGTGAGCGACGGTATTTATGATTCAGGTGTGTTTTTAGAAGCCAACAGCTTTTTCAGTCGGCCATTGCTCACCAATGGTTTTGAATCGGGCTTGAACATCATTCCGGAATCAGCGACGGCGAAAGCGACCACCATCCAACTAAATCAGTTGCCCGCTGCGTTGCTGCCCGTTGAAATTATCTTAGGGGGGACCGCCGCCAACGGCGTTGATTATACCGCCGATGTGCCGCTTGGACTTATTTATAACCCGGATACCACCCTTACCCTAAGTTTTCAACCCATTCCAGATTCACTTACGGAAGGTTTAGAAACCATCGAAGTGACTTTAAAAGGTCAATTATGCTTCGAAAAGACCTTCACTTTGTACCTCGCTGATCCGGATAGCCTGAGCAATGATTCTTTGATTGTGGTGCATCCCGAATCTTTAGGTGATTCAGTGCTTTTGCTGGCTGCGCCGACCTATTTATCGGGCCAAACCTGGACGTTTGCCAACAACGAGGCAAAAGCCATTGCGCCTGCACTTACCCAGGTCACTTCCGACATCACCATCAGCGGTATTCCAATCGACTTGATTTCGGATAAAAATGTCGTGGAATCGGTGTTGATCAACATAGAACACGGTTGGGCCGATGACCTGGACATTTACTTGTTGGCGCCCGGCGGGAAATTTTTGGAATTGAGTACTGATAATGGTTCCAATGGGGACAATTATACCAATACCTGCTTCAAACCAACGGCTACAGCATCCATTACAGGTGGTCAGGTATTTGCGCCAGCCAGTGCCGCACCGTTTACTGGTGCATTTCAGCCAGAGGGTTTGTGGTCTGATTTGAAAGGCGCGCCCGTAAATGGCACCTGGAAACTTTCTATGATGGATGATAAAGAATCGCAACAAGGCACCTTGCTCAACTGGTCAATCAGCATCAAAGGTGCCTTGTTGGGCAATTATACCTATTTGTGGAGCACGGGCGATACTACGCCTTATCTCAAAGTGGTCCTACCAGGTATTTATACCGTGAAGATTGAAAACCAGGTATCGGTCTTAGAAAAGACTTTTTTAGTGCTACCTCCGGCGGTTTATAGTCAAGTGCCCTTGTACGCTTGTCCTGGAAATTCAGTGACGTATCAAGGCGTAACTTTCAATGCCAGCCATCCGGCCGATACGTTTACCTACCAGTTGCCAAACGGGGCAGATTCGACGGTTTTTGTGCAGTTTCAGGAATATCCCAGCACGCAGGATACTTTGGTTGTGATTTTGCAATCGGGTGAAACTTTTACGTTCAATGGCATGGAATTGGATTCGGCGGGCGATTACACCTTTGTTTTGACCAATCAATTTGGTTGTGACAGCACGATTGTGGTCGATGTGAATATCCTGCTGGGGACCAATAATTTGAAAGATGCCGCCGAGCTGCGTATTGTACCGCAGCCTTTAAAGGATCAGGCGCAGGTATTGCTCAACCCGGAATGGGTCTTTAATACACTCTTTATTTATGCCAGTACAGGGCAGTTGGTACATCAACAAAACGTAACACAGGGCGCATCCGCCATTACAATCGACCTTACACGCCAACCCAAAGGGGTTTATACCTTGGTACTGGAGGGGCCGTTGGGGCGGGCGGCGACGAGCTTTATTAAGCAATAAAAAAACGCTGTGGAACTCCGTTCCTCTGTGCCACCTTTTTTAAAGGGTTCCACAGAGGAGCTTGGAGGTATGGAGTTACACGGAGTTAAGAGGGTACCGCCTTTTTTTCTCCGTGTAACTCCATACCTCCAAGCTTCTCCGTGGAACCCCTTTTCTCCGCGTAACTCCATACCTCCAAGCACCTCGTATGTTTGCTACCAGTTCATTGAAATAAGATTTTAAGTAGTTTTGGAACCCGGACGGGAGGCGAGCGGTATCTAAGCAGAAACAGGTTTTTCAGCCATGTACGCACGGAGAGATT
>CAIVGO010000534.1 GCA_903905445.1 uncultured Bacteroidota bacterium | reverse complement strand
TGAGTTTGGCGGCTTCGGGTATTTGGACTGCCACGCATACCGACCCTGCGCAATTGGACTGGTTACAGAGTATGAATGCCCAGCAAAAGTTGCAACGCATCTTTTTGTTCAATGCCGGATTGGATGTCGGATATGTGATGGCGGGCGCCTGGATGCAGGAGCGGGCGGGCAATGTGTCGAAAAACAGCGACCGTTTGCGCGGTTTTGGACGGAGCATCGCCTTGCAAGGTGCTTTTTTATTCGTTTTCGATTTGGGTGCTTATTTTTACCACACGCGCTTAGACGCAGGTTTGAAACCCCTGTTGCCCGCGCACAGCAGCATTGGCGCCACAGAAAACGGGCTGGGGCTGGTGCTTCGATTTTAGGTTCTGTAAACAAAACAATCGGCCCGGGAGCGGCCTTTCGTATTAAAACCAGGTATGGATATCCTCATTGGAATTACTGCATTTTTAGCATCGTTGCTTACCCTGTTTTCGGGGTTCGGACTGGGGACTTTGTTAACGCCGGTATTTGGCTTGTTTTTTCCCATCCACGTTGCCGTTGCGCTGACCGGTATTGTACACTTGCTCAACAACCTGTTTAAACTCAGTTTATTAGGTCGGGAGGCCAAGCGGTCCATGGTGTTAAGTTTTGGCATCCCCTCGGTGGTGGGCGGATTTTTGGGTGCCTGGGTATTGATTTGGATCAGCGATACGCCACCGCTTTATACCTGGCAATGGGGCGCTAAAACCATGGAAATCAGTCTGTTAAAATTGACCATCGCGGCGCTGATGATCTTTTTTGCTTTCATGGAAATCATACCGGCGCTGAAAAAACTGAATTTTGCGGCCCAATACCTAACCCTCGGTGGATTGTGCAGCGGCTTTTTTGGCGGATTAAGCGGGCACCAGGGGGCATTGCGTTCGGCATTTTTGATCAATGCGGGCTTGAGCAAAACCCAGTTTATCGCCACAGGCATCGCTATCGCCTGCATGGTAGACGGGATTCGGATCCCCTTGTACTTCAGTCGTTTCCAATCGGCTGGACTGATGGGCGAATGGCGCACGTTGCTGATTGCTACCTTAAGCGCCTTTGCTGGTGCGTATTTGGGCACCCGATTTATGAAAAAAGTGACCCTGGTTTTTGTACAAACCCTTACGGCTGTGATGATTATGGTAATTGGGGTGCTGTTGGGGGTTGGGGTGTTGTAGGGTGCTGTGTTTCCTATTAAAACAGGGCCTTCAAATCACCAGAACGCCTTATTTTCGCCCATCCCAACAGGCCTTTCCGCTCTTTCCAACCGATTCAATCCTATTCTATGCGTATCTGTTTGCTTTGTATCATATACTTGTTTGTTGGCACGCTTTCCGCCCAAACCCTGGAAGATCAAATTTCCGGGTTAAACCAGGAGGTGAAAGCCCTGGAGCAACAAAAAATGGGGGTTTTAGGTAAAATTGAAGACCTCAAATTCAAGAAAATACAACGCGATCTGGATGTGGTGCAATTGCCCAAACTCCAGCCTGGAGATGTACTGGTGCGGCATTCGGCGCTGGCGCTGGCGTATTGCGAGGAGCACGAACAGGCGCGTTGGGTAGCGCATATTATTTTACCGGATGTGATCAGCGGGACGGTTTTTCGCAGCAACGATTTTCGGCCCGATCCGGATGTGCCTACTGGCAGCGCTGTGGAAGCGGATTATTTTTTGAAATCGATGAAACCGGATAGTACGTTCTCGTATGACGGTTTTGGCTACGACCGAGGCCATTTGGCGCCTTCTGCCGATTTTCGCTGGTCGCAACGCGCACTTTCTGAGTCGTATTTTTACTCCAATATGTCGCCGCAATTGGGCGTATTTAACCGCGAAGGCTGGGGTTCACTGGAAGACAAGATCCGTGGCTATTTGTACCGCAACAAGGGGGTGCAATTGTATGTGGTGACGGGTCCGGTGCTTACGCCGGATCTTCCGGTGGTGGAACGCGGGGTAAACAAGGTGAGTATCCCTAAATTGTACTGGAAAATTGCGCTCGACCTGGAACATCAACGGGCGATCGGGTTTGTCATGCCCAACCGCGCAATTACGGAACCAACTGGTTCTTTTGTCGTCAGCATTGATTCGGTAGAAAAATTAACGGGACTTGATTTTTTCGCAGGGCTGCCCGATGCGGTGGAAAATGCGGTGGAGGCTCAAGTGGTGGTGCAAGACTGGTTGCCTGATACAGGTGGATCGGATGATGTGAAACCTTTATTTGCCCCGGACCTGCCCCGCAACCATTTTAATACGGTGCAAGCCAAGAAATACATGGGCAAAAGTGATGTGGTGGATGTGTGTGGCACGGTGGTAAGTGCGCGGCGCAGTCGGAATGGCAATATTTTGCTCAATTTGGATAAGGCGTTTCCGAATCAGGTGTTTACGATTTTTATTAAAAAGGAGGATATTCCGAATTTCAGTTATGATCCGGAACTGGCGTTTAAAGGCAAATCGGTGTGCGCGAAAGGGCGGGTGCTGGATTTGGACGGGGTTCCGGCGATGTTTATTGATAATGAAAATAGTTTAAAGGCGTTTCGGGAGGATTGATACTTTTTTGTAGTTATCAGGTGGAGTGGGCTTGCGCTGCATGGTTTTTCTCCCCAATATTGCGGTTTCAAGCATTTTTAATCTTTGCGTTCATCACGCATTTTTAATCCATCATCCAAAACCGTGAAAGATTATTACCCCGAATTAGTACCTGGCGCTTATTACCACGTTTTCAACCGAGGCAACAACCGAGAAACGGTGTTTTTTAAGGCGGAGAATTATCGCTATTTTCTTGGCAAGTACGCTAAGTATTTGAGTCTTTATTTGGATACATATTCGTATTGTTTGTTGCCGAATCATTTTCATTTGTTGGTGCGGGTGCGAACGTTGGAGGAAATCCACGCGGCAGTTGCGGCAGCGGCGGCGGCGGTAGACTTTCCAGGTTTTGAAAACCTGGAAAGTCT
>CAIVGO010000533.1 GCA_903905445.1 uncultured Bacteroidota bacterium | reverse complement strand
TACGCCTGATTCAAATATGCCCACCACTTTTAAGGACAATTGGTCGCCTTTGGCGGTAGTTACCTGAATGACGTCTCCAATCTGTGCCAGCAGTTTTTGGGCGACGCCAATGCCTAGCACAATGCTATTGGGCACGTTTTTTAAATCCAGCGTATTGCCCGAGGTGACATAATCGGCGAATGAAAATAATTTATTTTCTGCCACCACATCAATGCCACTGACCACGCCGGTAATGTCGATGGAACCCGCGTTGTACAATACCGGGGCCGTAATTTTAGGTGCCAGGCCCTTCACGCGCGGGTCGGCGCTTACGGTGCTGACAATGGCTGCGCTGTTGTAAATTTCGAGTCGCCCGCCGCTTGATTTGATGGATTGGATAAAATTATGCCCGGTATTGAAGTCGGGCGACCGATCAATGGGCTGGTTGGGATTGGGTTTTATTTCATTAAAAAGGCGCACATGGGGCGTTCGGTTTAGTACCAGGCCATCGAGCATATCGTTGAGACCATTCATAAAACCCAGGAGGGCAATGAACATGGTGATGCTGAACATTACGCCAACGGCAGCCACCAGCGATTGCCGCCAACGCGCGAAGAGCAGCGAACTGGCAATTTCTGCAATGAGTTTGTACTTCATTTGGCCGGTTTCAGGATGGTTGCTTGCGCGGTGAGGCCACTCAGGATTTCCACTTTTTGATAATCTTTCAGGCCAATTTTTACCGTTTGGGTTGTTTTATTGGCCAGCATGACGGTGGAGTCATTGAGCAGAAAACCCCTGGGAATGGTGAGGGCATTTTCCTTGGTAGACAGTAAAATATTAGCCTCAGTGGTTAAATTAGGGTATAAAGTGGGCGGTTTTTTCACAAAATTGGCCAAAACCGTAAAGGTTCGCGTGCGCTCGTGCATGAGCGGATCAATTTTTGTTACCACCGCTTCAAATACCTGGCCTTTATAACTATCCAGCGTCAGAAACACTTGTTGTCCGAGCCGGACCCGCACAATATCGTTTTCGTCTATTTGCAGTTCCGTTTCAAAATCATCGGCTTTTCCGATCACGGCCACGGAAGTTTGGGGATTGACGATTTCGCCCACTTCTTTATCGACGCTATACACCCGACCGTCGGTTTGGCTTCGAACTACATAATCCTGGGCCGTGTTTTTGCTGATTGCTAATTGTTTTTGGGATTGGGCGGCGGCAAATTTGAGTTGTTTTTGCAAATCCCGGTATGCGAGTACGGCAGCGCTGTAATTATTTTTGGAAGCCAGCAGGGCCAATTCGCGTTGTTCGAGTTCTACTTTAGAGCCGATTTGTTGGGCCCACAGTCCGCGTTGTCGCTCCACCAAAAGAGAGTCATTGGCCACTTTACTTTGCGCAAGATCAATGGCATTTTTGAGCGTTGCCAAGCGGTCGCCCTGCGTATTCCATTGGGCAAAATCGGCGGCAATTTGTGCATTTTGCGCATTCAGCACCGATGTTTCGTTGTGGATGACAAACAAAATATCGCCTTTTTTTACTAAATCCCCTTCTTTTACCTTGATTTGTTGCACAATGCCCGCTACCGTAGCATACACCTGATATTGGTCTTTGCTTTTGATCATGCCCGATGCGTACACCGATTCCGTGATGCGCTGCACAGTAGGTTGTATTTGTTCCGCTTTCTTTTTGCAGGCAGCAAAACAGCACACTGCGCAGAATAACAGGGTGCTGTTTTTCAAAATATAAACGTTTCTTCTAATAGACATGCCACAAAATAGTGGCATACTGGAGCGTAAAACGATGATGGGGGTCATGTCGGGCGTTGACTCCCAGGTTTTGCTACAACACCACCTGGTTGGTCAAAACAGCGCCTTTTTCAAAAGCGGCTATGTTCAACAAGGTAATGCGGGCTATTTCGCGCAATGCTTCCTCGGTCAAATAGGCCTGATGGGCGGTGATCAACACGTTGGGGAAAGTCATTAATTGCAAGATCAGGTCGTCCTGAATAATCGTATCGGAAAGATCGCGCGCAAACAGTTTTTCCTCCTGTTCGTACACGTCGATGCCTAAATAGCCCAATTGTCCCGATTTCAGGGCATCAATGACCGCACTTGAATCCACCAATCCGCCGCGGCTGGTATTGATCAACATGGCACCGGGTTTCATGGCTTTTACGCTGTCTGGATTAACCAGATGGCGGGTTTCCGGAGTGAGCGGACAATGCAGGGAAACGATATCCGATTGTGCCAGCAAGTCGGTGAGCGGGACATATTGCACCCCTTTGGCTTGCAAGGCTGCATTGGCAGCAATATCGTAGGCGAGCACTTTACAGCCAAATCCGAGCATAATTTCGCAAAAAACCGCGCCAATTTTGCCGGTTCCGACTACCCCAACGGTTTTTCCGAACAAATCGAACCCGATCAGGCGTTCCAGCGAGAAATTCCCATCCCGCACCCGATTGTAGGCTTTGTGCGTTTTTCGGTCGAGGGTAAGGATGAGCGCTACGGCGTGTTCGGCAATAGCGTGGGGAGAGTAGGCAGGCACTTTTACCACCGGAATTCCGCAGGCTTTAGCCGCCTCAATGTCCACATTGTTGAACCCGGCGCAGCGCAGGGCGATTAATTTTATGCCCAATTTTGAAAACTCCTGGATGGCTTCCGCGTTGGCCTGGTCATTTACAAAGAGGCAAACGGCGGTACATCCGGCAGCCAGGCCGACCGTGTGGGGCTCCAAACGGGCTTCGAGGTAACGGATTTCCTGGGAGGTATTGGCCTGGTCGAAATACGTTTTATCGTACGATTGGGCGGAGTAAAAGGCAATTTTCATGGGGTGTGCGTGTTTTTTGTGGTTAAAAGCCAATTTAAATAAACAACATGTGGGTGCCCAGGCCTTCGCCTTTTTTATAGAAATCACCCACGGTAATAACATCGTCTACGCCTTCGTAAAGGTCTTCTTTTTTGTAGTGAAACATATCCATCGCCAGTTTACAGGCCCAAAGTTTCACGCCGGATGCCGTCAAGATATCGAGAAATTCATGAACATCAGGCATATCAATACGTTCCATTTCTTTTTTCATCATATTGGTAGCCAGGGTTTCCATACCGGGCAAACCGCCTAAAAGGGTAGGAATATGCATAGCAGGATTACCAACGGTTGCGATATGGAGGTGTTCCAGTTTGCCTTTGTGGATTGCTTCCAAGCCGAAAAAAGTAAAAAACATTTCAGCTTCAATCCCTTCCATACGGGCACCATTGGCCAGCACAAAAGCAGCATACACGTTATCTAAAGTGGCTTTAGACAATATAATCATCATTTTTCGGATTTCTCCGTGGAATTCGTTCATGGTTTACAGTTTTGCACCCAAATTTTGGGCAAATGATAAAAAGAGTGACCCCGCATTTTTGCCGATCGGGGGAATTAAATACAACTGGCAGGTTTGGGAATGCCCGCAATTTTAGAGGCCGTTTTTAGCGGTGCTACCGGAAACAACGCATAAAACTCCTTGATATCCACCACATTACTCTTTCCGATTTTTCGAATACTAAGCGGTATGTCTTTTTTAAATTCAGCCTGGAGGTAATCAATTACTTCCCAGTGGCGCGGGGTCATGACAATATTGGCTTCCGTAGACAGGGCGGTTCCAATAGCCTGATTCCATTGTGAAAAATCGGTCAGGTACCCTTCTTCATTTACCTGAATGGTGCTGTCTGCAATGATCTTGTTCATATTGTGTTTGGTTGAGTTTGTTAAAAATGTTTACCGGCTTCCTGCATTTTAGCCGAAACAAAGGGGATATGGGTGCCTTTGAGTAGCATATTCCAGTAAATCCAGCGAAAAGCCAGTTTGCCCATGTGGTTTACGCGGCTTTCTTTTAGCAAGCGCAAGGGGCCTACGCCCGGAAAAGGGAATTCGCCTTCCACGGGTTCGTGGCTATAATTGAAATCGATGAGCAACGCTTTTCCGCCGCCCGTTTCGATGAAGCAATTGGCGTGGCCGTCAAATTCAGCGCGCAATGGCTCGCCATGAATAAAATGCAGGATGTTGTTGGTGAGTATTTCTGCTTCAAAGTGTGCCACCGAACCGGCTTTGGAAGCGGCAATATTGGTCGCATCGCCTAAAGCAAAAATATTGTCGTACACCAGCGATTGCAAGGTTGCTTTGTTGGTGGGTACAAAGTTGAGGTCGTCTCCCATTTCGGAACGGGCCATCACCTCATCCCCTTTATTGGTCGGAACGGTTACCAGCAAATCATAAGGCACTTCTCGGCCGCCGTAATCCACAATCACTTTGCGGTCATTATCCACTTGTTCGATCGCGAAATCACTTTCAATGTGGATGTTTTTTTCATCCAGCAAATGCTGTAGTGCTGCAGTCGCTTTGGGTTTAGTAAAAGCGCCACTTAAAGGTGTCACAAACGTGATTTCCACCTGATCGCGGATATGTTTGTTTTTAAAATAAGAATCGGCTAAAAAAGCAAATTCAAGGGGTGCAACCGGGCATTTGATGGGCATTTCGGTTATGTGTACCACCAATTTGCCGCCTGTCCAATCGCGCAATTTGTCGCGCAAAGCCAAAGCGCCTTCAAACGTGTAAAAATCAAATACATCTTTTTGCCAACCACTGCCTTGCATGCCAGGCACTTCTTCGGGTGCAATTTTGGCCCCTGTGGCAATAATGAGCACATCGTACGGAATTTTAAGTCCGTTGCCTAGTTCAACATAATTGTCTTTTGGGAACACGCGGTTAATTTTTTCCTGAATCAGGTTGACGTGCTTCGGAATAAAATCCTGGATGGGTTTAATGATATCATCGGGTTCATAAATATCGAACGGCAGAAACAAATAACCCGGTTGATAATAATGGGTTTTCCTTTCGTCAATAATGTCAATTTCCCAATCGGGCGCATGCAAATGGTGGTTCAGGTGGTTGGCCATCATGGTACCTGCCGTACCCGCGCCAAGAATTACCAATCGTTTCATAGTCGTTGATTTTTTCTAATAATCATGCTACAAAATTGGCGGTAAAACACGGGCTTCCCTATGATGAACATCATAGTAGAGATTGATTGAAAATCGCAAAAAAATCGCAAAAAATGGTCGTTATTAATAAAAAAACGACGGTTTTAGGTAGGTACAAACAGGCTTTCAGGCCCCCGGGTTTAGTCACCCTTTGAAGCCTGGATATTGTACATTTTAAAAATATATTACCGTTTTAAGCAGCTTAAACAGCGCTGCTTTCAAACGTAGTTCGGAACATTTCCGGTGTAGCACCCGTGTACTTTTTAAAGAAGCGGGTGAAATAGGCATTGTCCTCAAAATTGAGGGTGTCGGCAATTTGGCTTACCATCATATCGGAATTAACCAGCAGGCGTTTGGCTTCCAGCAATACCCGATCGCGAATTAGTTCGCCCGCGCTTTTTCCAATGATTTCGTTGGTGAGCGCATTGAGGTGGTTGGGGGTTACAAACAGCATTTCGGCGTATGCTTTGGGCAGGCGCTTATCGCGGTAATTGGATTCGATCAGTTTTTCAAATTGCCGCATCAGCATCATCGCATGTTTGGTAATGCCGGGTTTAAACGTACTGGGCGCTACCCGCGACAAACGCACCAACACCACCAGCAACATGCCCCGCAAAATATCCATCTGGTAATCGCCGCCTTTTTCAAACTCTTCCAGCATTTGGGCGAAAGTTTGCTCTACCTCCGAACAACAAGACATGTCGAGCGTATTGACGGGCAAACTGCTGATGTTGTTGAACAAGGGAAAATCGCGCACAAAATTCGGGTTGTGGCAAATGGCGGTAAAAAAGGACTCATTGAAATTGACGATGTATCCCTCCGTTTGCGCATCAAAATCCCAGGTGTGAATTTGGCCCGGGGCCATGTAATACACATGGTGGGGCATCACCTCATATTGCTGAAAATCAATGGAATGTTGGCCACCACCGCGTGTAAACAGTACAATTTGGTAAAAATCATGCCGATGCGGAAATTGAATGTCGCGGTGACTATTGACAAAATCCCGCAAGCGGGTCACTACAATTTCGGTCATGCACCGATCGGCGCCCAACAAGTTGCAAATGCTGTAAGTGGGAATTTTTTGGGCCATTTTTAAAATCCTGCTTTTAAATAGGCCCAACCTTTATGTTGTTTCATTGCAATTTCCACCACGCCAGAAGGGGTTGTTCGGCAAGCAGACAACAATTCCTCCACTTTTATTTTGCGTTCACGCAAGGTATTGGCGCAGGCTACAAAATCGACGCCTTTACCGTGCAGCGCTTTGATGCCATCGGTTTGTTTGGTCAGGGCCGATTGTAAAAAACTGATGCCATTGTTGTGGCAAACGACTTCAATTTTGGCATTGGGAGCCGCGATGAGCACGTTGTTCAACTGTTTTATCAGCGCTTTTTGCACCAGCGTATCGTTGGAGGTCAACTGAAAAACCATTTTGAGTTTTTCTTTGGTAACTATGGGGGACTCGGTTTGCGACCAAGCGATGGCGGGCAAAGCCCAAATGCATAAGAACAAACAAAATTGTTTCATATTTTTCATTTTAAGCGCCAAGATACAGCCGCGTTTATACTTTTTTATCCAGCATGCGCAGTACTCCGAGGCGCAGCAGCAAGACCCATGGCAAACCATGAAAAGCCAGGTCAAACCAGTCCATCGGCTGCATACCAATGGCGCCGCCTGCTACCCAGCGCAATTTGCCCATAATATGCGGCTCTGGCACAAAAGGTGCCAGGCCTAAAAAGATACAGGTTATTAAAACCAATCTCAAATCGTTCCAAGGTTTCATCCCAATGATTTTTTGAAGTTTTTATTTCTCTTTAAACGGTTGGGCCATTTGACTAAAAAAGCCATGCGGATAGGTGTCCACTTCCTCAAAGCCCAAGGGGATATCTCGTCCATCATAGGGTATAGAGGCGGTACCAAAAATATAATCCCACACAGACAGCGTAATCCCAAAATTGATGCCCGTGCTGCCGGCAGGTAAGTCCCGTGCGTGGTGCCAAATGTGCATTTGCGGGCTATTTAGTACGTATTTAAGCGGTCCCAAGGGCAAATTGAAGTTGGCATGGTTGAGGTGCCCGATTACGATGGTAAACAAGTGCACCAAAATAAAATCTTGTATGCCAAACCCAATCATGGCTAAAGGCAAATATTCTATGGTGCGGTACACAAAGGTTTCCACAAAATGGTAGCGCAAATGTGCTGCAAACCCCATTTCACGTACCGAATGATGCACTTTATGAAACTGCCACAACCAGGGCGACCAATGCAAAAGGCGATGCACATTCCACTGCACAAAATCACGCACCAAAAACAAGATCAACAATTGCACCCAATGCGGCAAACTACCCACCTGGATGGCAACGAGGTTTCTAATGCCAAAAACGTTTGCCAAAAGATCGTTAAATGCCTGGGATACCACGGTAGACAAGGCCGCATAGCCAACCAACCCGAATAGGAAAAAATTAAAAAACATGTAAAACGCGTCCAGCCAGAAATCTTCTCGGATTGCTTTTTGGTTCTTTCTCCAGGGAAAAAGCAATTCCAGCGCATACACCAGCACCGAAATTGCGATGAGCCAATAGAAATAATTGCTCCAGTGGGGATTGAGCACTGCGTCCCACAAATACTGCGCATATCCTGTTGCGCTGCTGGTAAAAAGTTGCCAATAATAAGTCATACCTGAATTTTTGTCCAGCAAAGGTCCCCTCAAGGGGGGCTCAGATACTGGTGCGATTCAGGTCTCCTATGGTACTTTTTACTGCTTAGCGTCTATTTAAACTGGTAAGGCACACCGCTCACCTGCGAAAGTAAGTTTGGCGTGGTATCCAGGGCCCGGGCCGAACCTTTAGGTAACGGCGAAACCGGGGAATGGGCTGCTAAATATTCCTTCAAGACCGGGTGCAAGGTAAAATCAAGGTTTTTTCCTTCTTGGACATTGGGAATGCGGCACAACATGGTGGCTGGATCACCTTCTCGTTCACAGGCGGCAACACTGTAAATCCGATCGGGCTGGAGCGGCTGTCCGCCCACCTGTACCGATTGAACGCGTTTCCCTTGTTCCCCGAAGGCATTGAAGGTAATTTCCATACCGCGCATTTTTACCACCCAGCCGCCAAAACGTTTGGAGGCGTCTTTGGAAAATACGTTGTTGAGTTCTTTTTCCAACCACACCCGCAATTCGGCGCCACTTACTTTGGCCGTTCGTACCCGGGCATCCACCGGCAGCATATCAAAAATATAACCTTCAGTGATCGGAATTAAGCCATCGGCATTGGGGGTACTGCGGGGCGGACAAAAGCGAAAACCGTTGGAAAGCACGATATCAGCGGAGACTTTCCAGGAAAGGGCATCCAAAATGAGGGTATCAATGGTGTTTTCAATCACAAAATAGCGGTACAGGGGCACTTTGCTGTATCCTACTACTTTTTCAATTTCGGCGGTAAAAGGCGCTTCCATTTCCTGGATCAATTGCGTCATTTGTTTTTGCGCCTTGTATTTTCGAGGTGACACCTCCATCAGTTCATACTGCTCCCCTACAATTTTGCCATCTTTGATTTTCAAATCCAGGCGGCCAACAAAAGAGCCAAAAGCGCCGGGCTCCACGACTTTGGCGTATTTTCCTTCAATCGGTACACGCACGCGCTCGTGGGTGTCGCCGCCAAAAATGTAATTTACCCCCGCGCATTCGGGCATATTCGACAAGGCGATTTGCTGGGAAAGCCCCAAATGCGATAACATAATGATAAAATCGCACTGTTCTTGTTCGCGCAACACCTGCACGTAATAGGCCAGATTTTCTTCGGGTTTAGTATAAATAATGCCTTTGGAGTAGGCGGGGGATTGCCGCAAAGGCACCAGCGGATCGGTGTAGCCGAGGAAGCCAATTTTTACGCCCAGGCGCGACCAGGTGAAATAAGGGGGAAATATAAGTTCTCCTTTTTTGCCGTCCCCAAGGTCGTGAAACATATTTGCGCATATTTTAGGGGCATCTAATCCCCCCAGCAGCGTTTGCATGTTTTTCTTGAAATAGACCACCTCCCAATTGCCAGGCAAATACAAATCATACCCCAAGCCATTCAAAATGGGCTGCATGGCCTTGCCGGTGGTTTTTACCGACAATTCGCTGCCTTGAAACATGTCGCCCGTGTCTATAATAAACGTGTTCGGGTTGCTTTTGCGGGTTTGTTCAAAGAGGGTGGCGAGGTGGGCGTATCCGGCGGTTTTGCGAAACACCATTTGATCGTTTTCCCAAAATAATTCGTCGTGAGGGTGGATCTGGCAGTGTACGTCGGTGGTTTGTAGGATGGAAAGGACGTCGGAAGCGCCCCCCCCCACGTCGGAAGCGTCCCCCATTGTGGACACGTCGGAAGCGTCCCTTAGATCTTCTGATTTATCCACAATTTGAGGGGACGCTTCCGACGTGTCCACAATGGGGGACGCTTCCGACGTGAAAGTAAACGGCCCCAAACCCGCGCCGAAACCAGCCAACAAGGTATTACGGAGAAAACTTCTTCTTTTCAGGTTGTTTTTGAATGTATTCGGCATGGCTTTATTTCGAATTTAAAGTCTTGTAATAGGAAACAATGGGTCCAAACGGACCGAATTTATGCTGCATTTCAGGAAATGTATCTTTGTAAGGCCCAAACGGATGATCGAAGGGTTTTTTGGCAATATTAGGCCAGTCGGTGCTCAAAAATGGATGTGCAGGTCGTTCCTGGGCATTGATAAAGGCCGCCACATCCCAGGCTTCTGCATCGCTGAGTTGCGGATTCTGATAACTGGCACCAAAAGGCATGTTGGCTTTCACGTAACCCGCCAGGCGCGACATCCGAAACAGCCCTGCGCCAGCGTTGTAACTATGCGGCCCCCACAAGGGCGGGTAATTGCGCGCGCCCTCCGGCATGGGCAGGCCTTGTCCATCGGGACCATGGCAGGAAGCGCATTTTGCAGCGTACACCAAACGTCCTTTTTCAGGTTCGGCCGGGCGATCGAG
>CAIVGO010000532.1 GCA_903905445.1 uncultured Bacteroidota bacterium | reverse complement strand
TGTGCCTGCGCGAATTGACTAAAACCGGCAAGCAGGATTAAAATGCGTAAGATTTGCTTCATCTTTTTAAACAATTATTGTAAATGAAATGGCCTCGCCTGTGTTTATCGTCGTTCAATATCAATGGAATAGGTAAACCCATCCCCTTTGTAGTACACTTTGTTAAATTCAATGATGCGCCCATCTGAATCCGATACGATCCGCTGGCGAAACAACAGGGGCGCGCCTGCTTCAACACCCAGTTTTTCGGCCATGTAGGCATCGGCGCTGATTGCACTGATTTCTTCCCGCGAAACAGCCGCGATAACACCACAATCCTGCTCCAGCATTTCGTAAAGCGGCTTGCTGAAATCTTCACTGCCGGTCATTTTTAAGCGCGGATGAAACCAGGAAACAGACAAAAGACTCGGACCATCCGAAGTGCCCCGCAACCTGGTGGATTGCACCACTTTAATTCCTTTTTTGGTATCCATCGCATTGGCAACCTCCTCATCTGCTGGCAAAATCAGCACCTCCAGTTCAAAATTGACTACATCCAGGCCGCGCGCTTTCATTTCTTTGGTAAAACTCCACCAACTATCCAATCGGGTAGGAATACGCCGAGCCGCTACTTTGGTACCTACCCCTTTTTTGCGGACAAGCAGGCCTTCATTGACCAATTTTCCGATCGCGTGCCGCACGGTATTGCGTGCAACGCCCAATTTTTCGGCGATATCCACTTCTTTTGGCAAGAAATCTCCGTTGCGATAAGCGGGCTGTTCTATCAATTCCCGCATCATCCGTTCCACTTTGTTGTGTAAAGGCGCTTTGCCCTCGGTATCGATCTTAATATGCATGCATTGGTATGTTTGAACATAGCTAAGGTATGATAATTTTGTAATTCAGTCACTTCAGAGAATTATTTTTTTATTTTGTTTCCTTCTGGCCAACATTCCTTGTTTTCTGAAGCACACACCTATATATAAGGTACAAATAGATGATTTTTTAAATCAAGGTCAGCGCGCTGTATG
Organism: uncultured Bacteroidota bacterium; assembly: GCA_903905445.1. Lineage (GTDB taxonomy): Bacteria > Bacteroidota > Bacteroidia > Chitinophagales > Saprospiraceae > M3007. The sequence continues at coordinate 1,216 of CAIVGO010000532.1, read as the reverse complement.
TTGATAAAAAAAGGCTAAGGGCCGCGCCAAACGACCTACCTTTGCACCTTAAGTAAAGACAGCTATGAGCAGTTATTTAGATGAATTGAACGGCGTGCAGCGCGCCGCAGTCACCACAACGGAAGGTCCGGTGATGGTAATTGCAGGTCCAGGTTCGGGCAAAACACGGGTACTTACCTACCGAATTTCTTATTTATTGCAAAAAGGTGTGCCGCCTTGGTCGATTCTGACGCTCACATTTACCAATAAATCGGCCCGCGAAATGAAAGACCGCATCGAGAAGGTGGTGGGCCCAAAGGCGCAACAGGTGTGGGCGGGTACGTTTCACGCTATTTTTGCGCGTATCCTGCGTGCTGAGGCGACCAAAATCGGATATCCCGCCAATTTTACGATTTACGATACCGACGATACCACCAGTTTGATTCGGGCAATCATCAAAGAAATGAGCCTGGATACCAATGTGTACAATGCCTCGGCCATTCGTTCGCGTATTTCGTTGGCCAAAAGCAACCTGATTACGCCGAAATTGTACCGCGATAAGGCCGAAATGATGGAGGAAGATCGCACGGCCAAACGCCCATATTTGGTGGATATTTATGAAAAATACATGGCGCGTTGCCAACGTGCGGGTGCGATGGACTTTGACGATCTGTTGTTTCAACTGTTCCGGCTTTTCCGCGATAACCCCGATCAGGTGCTGGAAAAATACCGCGAGAAATTTAAATACATCCATGTGGATGAGTTTCAGGACACCAATTATTTGCAATACGCGATTCTGCGTTTGCTGGTAAAATACGAAGGCAGCGGCGAAAACCTGTTTATAGTGGGCGATGATGCCCAAAGCATTTACGCGTTCCGGGGCGCGACCATTGATAATATCCTTGATTTTGAAAAGGATTATCCGACGTTGCAAACGTTTAAATTAGAGCAAAACTACCGCTCTACCCATCATATCGTGGCCGCCGCCAACCAGGTGATCAGTTACAACCGCCGCCAATTGAATAAAACCATTTGGACGGACCGGAACGAACGCAACTTGATCAAATTGGTCAAATCGGTGACCGACGACGAAGAGGGCCGCCGCGTGGCCGATCTTATTTTGGAACAACGCAACCGCTACCATATTCCCAATTCGGAAATTGCCATTTTGTACCGCACGAACGCGCAAAGCCGGAAATTTGAGGAACACTTGCGCCGCATCAATATTCCATACCGC
>CAIVGO010000531.1 GCA_903905445.1 uncultured Bacteroidota bacterium | reverse complement strand
TATCATTGGGTTTAGCTTATTTTGTACGAAGGCTTTATGCCGCGCAGGCTTCTTCTACCAAGGCTGCAAAAAACGCTCCCAATTCCCAACCTGCCGATTTGGCTTGCTGCGGAACCAGACTGGCTGGTGAAATGCCGGGGATGGTATTGGCCTCCAGGATGTGAAACACGCCATTCGACAAAATATAATCGAAACGCACCACGCCACGACATTGCAACAAGGCATACAAAGCCCGGGTGCGCTCCTGACATTGCTGTGTTTCGGCCTCCGTGAGGGCTGCGGGCGTTACTTCCTGCGATTTGCCTTCATATTTGGCCGCATAATCGAAAAATTCAGTATCCGGGATGATTTCGGTAACCGGCAACACCACGATTTCACCTTTATGCCGAAAAGCGCCGTTGGCAAATTCGCGGCCCGGCAAAAAACTTTCCACCACCGTTTCATCGCCAAAACGAAATGCTTCTTCAATAGCCGGTAACAATTCCTCGGCCGTTTTCACCTTGCTTACCCCAAAACTGGACCCATGCGTATTCGGTTTTACAAAAAGCGGCAAGCCCAGGCTCAATAATGGAGCCGTATCAATCGCCTGGCCCTGGTGCAACAACACCGATTTGGCCATCGGAATGCCATAGGGCGCGAGTTGGGTTTTCGTGTTGTGCTTGTTCATCGTGAGCGCGCTCACATACCCGTCGCAACAGGTGTACGGAATGCCCAATAATTCAAAATATCCCTGCAACTTGCCATCTTCGAGCGGCGGACCATGCAAAGCGGCAAAAGCGCAGTCGAAATGGATCTTTTCGCCCGCAATCGTCAAACTAAAATCGTTTTTATCAATTTGGGTGCCGGTCACCACCTCCCGCCAGTCGGCTTTTTGAAAATCAATCATAAAACACCGATATTGGTCGGCGGGCAGGTGATCGAACACCACCTGCGCACTTTTCAAAGAAATTACCCGCTCTTCAGAATCGCCGCCGGTAAGAATGGCAATGTTTTTCATGCAAAAGTTGTCGTTACGTTAAACCAGGATTTAAGTGGATTTAAACGATGGATGGATAAAAAAATGATTTTCAATGGATTAGCATCCAGCCGTTTTCATAACCACTTAGCGTTGGCTATAAATCTGCCCAAAGTTACGTCAAGCATTAAACGTATCGACTGCATATTCGTCTTAGTAGCGTTATTTTTTAACAAATATCCCAAACATAGCCAACATGAAGTGTTTATGAATCCAGGTAGCGTTTAATCCATTGAAAATCATTTTTTATCCATCCATCCTCTAAATCCCCCTAAATCCTGGTCTATGAGTCAATTACGCATTCAACACCTGCTTTGGCGTACCGGATTTGGTCCGGCCACCGCCGATTGGAGTCAATGGGCCAATTTGTCGGAAAAAGCGTGCTGGCAAAAAATCAAGTCCGATTCAAGCGCCGCACCCGCCTATTTTGATGTAGCCGACAATGCCATCAAGGGTTTGCTCATGGGAGCGGGTCAAGCGGGACAAATGCAACGCGAAAGCCTGGACAACGAAGAGAAAAAGCGCGTGCGCAAACAAAGCCGCGATGATTTGCAAACCCTCAACATCCGCTGGCTGGATACGATGACCGATTCCAAGGCGCAATTGCGCGAAAAAATGGCGCTTTTCTGGCATGGGCACTTCGCCAGCCGCAACATCAATATCTTGTACCAGCAACAATTGCTCGATATCACCCGGCAACAGGCGCTGGGTAATTTTGGCGAATTGTTGCGGGCGGTTTCTAAAAGTGCCGCCATGTTGGCCTTTCTCAACAACCAGCAAAATAAAAAGGAGCATCCTAACGAGAACTTTGCCCGCGAGGTCATGGAGTTATTCACCCTCGGCCGCGGCAATTACACCGAACAGGACGTCAAAGAAGCCGCGCGTGCATTTACCGGTTGGTCTTTTCGCCTCAATGGGGAGTTTTTCTTCCGCCGCCGCGAACACGATTACGGCTCCAAAACCATTTTGGGCAAAACCGGCAATTTCGAAGGCGAGGATGT
>CAIVGO010000530.1 GCA_903905445.1 uncultured Bacteroidota bacterium | reverse complement strand
TTTCTTACAACGCATAGCCAGGTTCAGGCAGCGGTTGACGATTTTGCGGTCGAGGCCAAAGGAGTTTTTATAGTAATTTTTGCCAATTTTGAGGCAAGTTGGCTTCCCGTCGGTGATCATGAAGATCTGTTTGTTGGGATTCCGGCGTTTTTTCAGGATATCGAGGGCCAATTCGAGGCCAGCCACAGTATTGGTATGGTAAGGGCCCACCTGGAGGTACGGCACTTCTTTGAGTTCGATGGGCCAGGCGTCGTCGCCAAACACGATAATATCCAGGGTGTCTTTCGGGAAACGGGTTTGGATAAATTCGGCCAGGGCCAGGGCTACTTTTTTAGCGGGCGTGATGCGGTCTTCGCCGTACAGGATCATGGAGTGGGAAATATCCACCATCAACACCGACGACATTTGGCTTTGATAATAGGTTTCGTGCACTTCCAGGTCGGACTGCGTCATCTGGAACTCGTCGATGCCGTGGTTGATGTAGGCATTGCGCAAGGAATTGGTGACGGCCATTTGTTCGAGGCTGTCGCCAAATTCGTAGGGTTTTACATCGGCAGTGTATTCATCGCCGCGACCGATCACAGAGGTGTTGTGGCGACCGGTTTTGGCTTTTTTCAAATCGCCGAATATATCATCGAGGCTTTTTTGGCGCAGGCTGATTTCCAATTTAGAGGTAGGTCCCATGCCGCCGTCTCCATCGCCATCGCGGCGGATATAGCCTTTATCTTCCAGGTCTTTGATAAAATCACCCATCCCGTAATCAGGCGTGGTGAGTTTATATTCCTTATCGAGCTCGGTGAGCCAGGAAAGTGATTCCGACACATCACCTGAGGTGTAGAGCATCAATTCCTGAAATATTTTAAACAACCGATCAAAGGTCGTTTGATTCGGGTTGGCTTTATAATCTGAAAATCGGAATCCGATCATATCGTTTTTTCTGTGCTTTGCCAATCATAACAAAGATAGGGCAAATCAGTTTACTCCCGGACTACTTTTACCGATTCCTGGAAGCCTTTTCCTGCTTTTAGGATGATGGTTTGTTCGTTTGCACCGTCTTTGATGGAAATCGCGCTGGTGTTGGGTTCTGCCATCCCGAAATCTTCAGCATACACCGTCAAGTAGGCCTCTTTGGTATCCATTTTTATCAGAAACTCTTGCGGTTTTTTGGTCAAACGGATGTTACTTACCACCTTTTTATCATTCAGGTACAAAGAAATAATATCGCCATCTTCCACCTGATTGTCCCACACTTTTACATCCAGTTCAAACGATTTCACTTTGATGGTATTGACGACCTTTACTTCCCGGTCGCCGATGGTGGTTGGTGGGGGTGCTACTTTGGTGATGTTGGGTGCTGGTTTGTCAACAGGCGGTGTTTTTACTGTTTTTACCGGTTCTTTTACGGGTTTGGGTTCGTCGTCGCAAGGCAATTTGGCGCTTCCCGTAAAATTGATGTTAAAACCCGGGCCACCACCAGATACATTACTAATCAAGATAACATATTTTTCACCTTTAGAAACTTTGAGTGGTGCGAGCCAGGTATTGTCGTCAGGATCGCCACAACCCGCGTCTTCGCTGGTATCTTTTTCGCCATCGCGGAGGCCTGTTTTGCCCATGCAACGGCTGGTACCTGCTTCCGCTTCCTGGTCGCCGGCAGCCATGCAGCGCACAATTTGCTTTTGGTCGCAATCGCCACTGGATGGCAGTTTAAACACCACAAAATCAAGATCATCGGTGGCGCGGTGGGGTGTAATCGTGAACGCCAGGGAGCCGCCTTGTTTTACTTCAAATTTGATCCAGGTAGAATTTTCTTCTGCCTGACCAAAATTTTCGCCGTTCATAAAACAGGCCACAAAATCCGCTTCCTTTCGGTTGGCGCCTTCACCTCCAGTTCGGTCAATGGAATAGGATTGTTTTTTGCAAATATCCATTGCGGCATTGCAGTCGGCATTTTTTTGCGCCAGCAGGCCTGTTTGCAGCAGGGCGATGGACATCAAAATGATCAATAATCTCATGAATTGAAAGGTTTAACTGGTTTTAAGGCTGTAATGCATGGTGTCAATAGGCATAACAACGCAGGAATTGCCAAGTACAGTTTAAAGCAGCCTGAAAAATTCGATCAAGCCTTTAAAACGGCCGGTTGTTGACTTATTTTTCCTTCAAAATAAACGCAATATCATTGAGCAATTGTTTGCCTGCGGGTGAAAAACGGGCAGAAACCTTGGCGCCATTTTTTTCAACCATGATAAAAGAAAAATTATCGGCCAGCACTTCATCGGGATGGATGATATAACCGGTATTGTCGCGGATTTGTTTAAAAAAGTCGGTGAGCGACTCCAGGTTTAATACGCTTGAAAAGCCATCTTCTTTCACCAGCACCTTATACCGGTTGTTGGCGCTTGGTTCGATTTGAAACAAATTAAATTCCAGGTATCCAAAAAACTCATTGATACCGGCCTGATATCCAGGTTTTTTGGCATAAATAATCGGAATTGCGCTGATTTTGCTGCCATCTTCCAGGGTTAAGTCAATTTTCTGGGCAAAATCGACGCCATCCGGATTGTACAACACCCGTTCTGCAAGGGATGCTGGCATGTCAAGTTGTTCCAAACCGATGGTTTTAAAGCCGATGAGTTGGTACAATTTGGCGCGTTTTTGCGGATTTAGTCGGGAATACACATGAAAAAGTTCATGGTACATCGTGGTGGTAAAGGGATTGGTTTTGGCAGCGGAGAGTTCGTTTGCGGGGATAATGATGCAATTTTCGCGGGTATAGTACACGCCATCGCCGTAGTGGTTGCCCTTTGTTTTGATGATGATCAGGGTATCGGGGAAAATATCTTTTGAAATTTCATGGACCGTCTTGTACACTTTTTCCAAGGCGGTGGCGGTAAATTTTGATTCTGAAGCCGTGAAACTGGCCACATCACTTTTCAAAAATGCGGTATAGGCAGGCAGCAGGTCGGCGCGCGTTTGACCGGGCTGCAGGGCCTGTTTCATTTGAATAGACATTTCGACGGCGGTAATACGGTCGAAGTAGCGGTCTTTTTTATCAAAAGTGATGTATTTTGCTGCGCTGGTGCTGTCGAGGATTTTGATGAGTTTGGTGCCGAGCCGCAGTTCGTGGATTGGTTCTTGTGCTGTACAGGAAATGGTCCCGAAAATGGCCAGGAGTAAGACAGTTAAAGCTTTCATAATCAAAGCATGATTAAATTGGTGAAGAAAAGCTGTTGGCAGGTAATTGAATTTTAAATACCGTACCGTTCGCGTCGGATTTAACAATGGTCAAGGTAATGTGATGCAGCCCAAAAATGCTTTGCACCAGTGACAGGCCTATACCCGTTCCTTTAATTTGCAGGTGTTGCGGGCTTCGAAAAAACGGCTCAAAGATAAGCGCTTGTTCTTCAGGAGGAATACCTTCCCCCTGATCGGCCACAAATATTTGATGGCCCCCATCGGGCTGGAAAAAAGCGGTTACGGTTACTTTATGGTCGGGGCTATACTTGCAGCCATTGTCCATCAGGTTTAGAAATGCCGTAATTAACAATGCTTCATTGGCTTGAATATACAAAACGGCATCGTTTTCGGGCATATTTTTAAAATCCAGTTGGACTTTATATTCGGGATGCCGTTTTTGCAACAAACTTTTGGCCTGCCAAAGCAGTTCATCGATGCGAAAGGGTTGCAGGGTAATGGCATTTGGGTCGTTGTAAATGCGGGCGAGTTGGAGCAAGCGTTCTTCGACACTGCTGATGGCACGCACATCCTCCAGCACGCTTTGGAGGGCGGCCTGGTACATTTCGGGCGAACGTTGGCGTTGGAGCACCACATCCAACTGGGTTTGAATGGCGGTCAGTGGGTTGCGCAGTTCGTGGGACACATTGGAGAGAAACATACGTTGCATCCGAAAGGCTTGTTCCGAGCGGTCGAGCATGCGGTTGAAGGTTTCGGCGAGGCGCCAGAGTTCGTCTTTGTTTTTACCGGGCGCGATGCGTTTGCTCATATCCGTCGGGTAAAGGGCGTCTACTTCATTCATGATTTGCGAAACGGGAGCCAAGGCTTGTCCGGCAAAGTACCAGCCAGAAACGGCCATTAGTAAAACGCCCAATAAAAAACTGATAATCAGTATTTTACGCAGTTTTAAACTTTCGGTCAGGTCGCAATAGCCTTCGGTTACCACCACAAAAGGCGCACCAGTAGGGCGTTGCAGCAATTTTCCGAATGCGTGCAGGTTGTAATGCCGGAATTGGGTTTCGCCGAATGCAAAGGCGTCTTGCAAGGCCTTGGGTGAAACGGGTACTGATTCAGGATGGAGGGTAAAAACCCGCTGGTAATTGTCGTTGTACAGGCTCAGGTTGTCGCGGTAAGGCAAGTCACCCTGATCGGGTTCAATCCATTTAGCGGGTAAAACGCTCAGGTTTTCGGGTTGGGTGAACGTGGATTTGATGGCAATTTCGGACCGTGCCTCCAGGTTTGAAAAAAATGCTGCTTCCGTACTTTTTTGGTAAACAAAAAAAACGATCAAGAGTACACTGGCCAGTATCGTGTTGGCAATGACTAAAAAAAGCAGGGTAAGCCGCGTCCGAATTTGCATTGTTAATCGAACAACTGGGTGTAATCGTTGGTATCGCGCAGGATTTCTTTGGGTGGTTCCTGGAGGTCGAGCGGTTTTTCACTTTGCTTTTTCGATTTATCGTGTTCGAGCAGCAGTGGACTTTCTTTTTCCCATTTTTCGAGCAAAATCAGGCCTTCATCTTCAAAAACGCCGTTTTGCAGGTCGATCGAGTCCATCAAATTGCGGCTGGTATCCATAAAACGTTCCATTTCGCCCACTTTGCTGCTTACGTCGTCGGCGAGCACTTCGAGGGCTTGGTCGAACATGGCCCGTTGGTCGGGATCGCCGCTGATAATGCTCATGGCCGAGTTGATGGCGCTGTGGCTAGCCTTAATTGCCAGGTACTCCTGTTCTTTGATTTGCACCTGGTCTTTGGTGTCTTCCAGGACAATTTCCGAGTTTTCGTACATTTTGGTGAGGATGCGGTACAGTACCTCCATTTTTTTGTACAAAACCTCGTATTTGGCGTTTACCTCTTGCAGTCTTCCGGCTTTTCGGGCCGAAAGGGTCATGTTTTTATCGTCATTTTGTTTTTGTGCCTTGTTGGCGATGACCATATTTTTCTCAATTTCTGCAACATTTCCGTCCATGGTGCCCTTGAGTTTGCGCATTTGTCCGCGCAAGCTGCCGATTTGTTTGCTCAGGTTGCGCAGGTTGTCTTCCAGGCTTTCGATGTACGATTTCAGGATCGAAATTGGGTCAATTCTAACAAAAATGCCGGTAATCCAGCGCATGATGGAGCGGTACATGTACCAAACCAAGTTGCGCAATTTGGGGTCGAGCACCACATAAATGAGGGCGGCGAGGGTGGCCAACATGCCTGCGAGGTACAGGGTGTTTTCGGCCAAACTTACGAGGGTTGGTAAAAAGCGGTTGAACAAGAAGATCCCTCCTGCCACGAGGGCTGCCATAAATAATCCGCCCGTAATTCCTTCCGGGCGTTGCCAAAAGGATTTTGATTGAAAATCAGCCATAAATTACAGATTCTTGTGCATGTTTTCGATATCGCGTTCAATTTGCAGCAATACCGATTGGTGGGTCGTGTGAAAGGCGGCTTTGGTTTTGGCTAATTTTTCGGTTTCAGTACCCACTGCAGTGGTTGCCTGGTCAATTTGGTTGAGGTAAGCGCCCATTTCGTCCTGGAGTCGGGTAATTTCCAGTTTATGGCGTTCGATTTGGTCTTGCAGGCGTTTAATTTCTTCGTGGCGCGCTGTTATTTTGCTGGCATTTTGGCTTTCGAGTGCCTTATCGAACTGATCTTTTTCTTTAACGAGGATATCGCGGTAGTACCCTGCGGTTTCGATAAGTTTGTCTTTGGTCATACCCACGGTGGCGGCCGTTGTAAAAGCACTTTTTTGTGCGGTGGGTTCGTCGAGTTTCATTTCCATAAGGGTAACGACGGCGCGTTTGAATTCAAAGTAGTCGAAGCCCGGCAAGTTGTTGCGTTCGATGGCATTGGCTAAGAATTCCAGGCTGCGTTCGTCCTGTCCTTCGGCGGTAAAAAGTGCTTTTGTGGTGATCATATTTTACAAATTATTATTTTAAAGTTTAAAATTCAGCGCAAAAATGCCGGTAGTTTTGGATACTGCCAAAAAAAGCGACGAAAGTGCCAAATTAATCGCGCTACATTTGCTTCCAGAAACAAACTGGAATCATGGAGCCCGTTAAAGTGAACCTTTATATATCCTGTGCGCCGGCCGACAAGCCGGATATGGAAAAGCTGCTGGAGTGGCTTTACCCGATGCAGGATGAGGTAAATATCTGGTTTTATGAAGAGCCGCCTGGACCGGAGCCACTGGCTTTGCCTTGGCAATTGTTGCTTTTTTGGTACCGGCCACCTGATCAGCGGGCCGATTACGCAAAGGTAATGCAGCAAAGGCTGGAACGCGCGCATATTTACCTGTTTATTACCAGCCATAAGTCGATCCTGGATAGCAGTGTTGGGTACGAGATTACCCGTGCTGTTCAGCGGTATATTGAAATTGGGGATCGGTTTTTGCGTATTTACCCGGTCATTTTTAGGCCTTCGAATTGGAAGGAAAAATCGCGGTTGGCCCATTTCAAAACCTTGGGTCCTGCGCGTCCTATTTTGTCGGTAAAACCTACCGAGGAGGCATTTGTTGCGTTATCGAATGAATTGCAAAAAGTGGTTGCCGAATTACAGCGCAATTTAAATGAGCAGCGACAAGCGGCAGGTGGTGCGCTTCAATTGGCGGCGGTATC
>CAIVGO010000529.1 GCA_903905445.1 uncultured Bacteroidota bacterium | reverse complement strand
TGTATCCTTCGAAACCGCATTCAATTCCGTGTAGCACACCTTTGCATCATTTAACAACAAAGTATCGATTTGTAAGGGAAATGGAATTTTTTTAATCAACCCTGTTGGCATGGGTTTTACGCCTTCTACTTTTACTTTTTTAACTTTATTGATAAACAGGTCGAACGAAAAATGGTCGCTTTCAACCGCAGGCATGTGCCAAATGCTGTTTTCGAGCGCCAACCCGTGCACATCGGTTTTCCCGGCGGCCATTTGAATAAAATCGCGTTTATAGTCTGTATCGATGAAAAAACTATCGCGGTTTTTCCCCGGGTTAATCGAAAAAGTGTCCAAATGCAGCCATTTTTCCTTTTGGTCAAATTGAATTTGGTGTACTTGCAGGTGCATGTTTTCCCGACGCCAGGCTACCTGAGCCAATTGTATTTGTGCCTTGGATCGGTTGATCAACCAGGGTAGGGGTGCTTCCATATCGGCTGACAGGAGCATACCGGGAACCTTCATATCGAGTCCATATAAGTTCAACCTTGTTTGCTTTTTATGCGCACCATTCAAATACCGCAAGCTATCGGCGACAAACGACAAATCCTGGATTTTCCACCGTTGCTGGTTCCAATGATAGGAGCAATAAGCCGTTTTGACCGTGGCTTTTCCCGGAATGGTAATCAGAAATTGATCAGCATCTTTTAGCTGCGTATTATTTAGTTGGACTTGTAATGCCTCAAAATACAACAAACTGTCAACGGTGGATACGAGGTCTTTGGCTTGTAAGGTGCAGGATTCGAGGTGCACGGTGCTTTCGGGTAGTTTGATGGCTAATTTGGCGTCTTCTATCCTCAAGTCTGCAAGCTCGAAGGGCGGCAAATGGATCGCAGTATTCTTTGGTGTGCCCACCGCCACAGTACTCGTAAAATGGAACTTGGGCTGTTTAATCTGCACTTTATCCAAAATAATGGCCTCTTTATGGGCCATTTGCTTGATATCGGGAATAAATTGAAACTCCGGAATTTCGAGTAGCAAACTATCCGTTTCGCTATTTTGTACGAAACGGAGGTTTTTAAAGCCAGATTGCTGTAAGTCTTGCACCAAAAATTCATCTCCATGCAAATTGCCTTGGGGCCAGGTAGCCCGAATGCGATTACCGGCAAACATCAAATCTTCTAATTGGAATGGTTTGCCTTTTTCTTTGTAAAAATTATTGGCAGAAAAAGTAGATAAAAATACGCTCGCTTTGAGTTGCTTATTGGCATAATACAGGGAAGTATTGTTTCCTGTAATCTTGTTAATGCGCAATTCGGCGACGTTTTTGTTGCCTTTGTATGATTTTTCGTTGTTTTTGGGGTTGTCATCAATATGAATGGTACCCTCTTTCCACGAAATTGCGCTTAAATCTAAAAAATTTGTATCAATTAAAAAATCCTGAATTTCCACGCCTTGCAGTGCCATGGTAATATTGTTGTTATCAGAGCGATACTGCAAATGCTGGATCGCAAGTTTTTGTTTTACAATATCAAGCACCGATTTACTAACGGTCAATAAATTAGCCGTATTACGCACCGTTGCCGAATCGAAAGACAAATCACGAAACGTATGTACCAGGTCTTCGGGTGTGCGCGCTTTCCCGAGGTCATTGAGGTAAATATTTAAATTCAGGTTCTGAATATGGGCACTTAGGTTGTTGGCTTGTTTAAAATTAAACGCCCCATTGATTATTTGTAATTGGTCGAGGTCAATGATTTTATCAAACAGAGACAATACTTCATAAATTGATTTCTTTTTTTTCGTTTGTTCATCGGTATCCGCTTCCTTTAGTTTGGTTCTTTCTAAATTCAACTCCGGGTCATACATAATTGCCTCTTTAGCAATTAGATGGTTTTCAAGGATAAATGAAAACCAGTCCATTTCCTTAATTTCAAAACGCGGAACGACGTAGTTTCGGAGCAGTTTTGCGCGGTCTTTATTGGCGGTTGTTACCTGTAAATTATAGAGTATAATTCTGTTATTTATAAACTGAAGGCTATCGAAATCAAATCGGTAAGTACTGTCTGCCGAGAATCCGACATAATGCCGGAGGGTGTAATTAAATCCGGTTAAACGAATTCCGTGGTCGGATGGATCATTCAAATGAAAATTAGAAATGGCAATATCGTCGTTTTGGGTAGAAAACGTGGTGGTTTTGCCCGATTTATGCAGTTGAATCGTCAGGCCGCCTTGTTGCATGACGATATGGCCAATGTTGACGGCAATGGGTAATCGATTGATAAATGTATCAATTTCGATCCTTTTTCGGGCGGCGCTTTTGGTTTTACCTGGTTTGAAGTAATCGAGGTTTACGCTGGGGCTTTCGAGAAAAAAGGAATCAATTTTTAGCAAATCATGCACGTATAAGGAATTGAAATCAAGTCCCAGCATACTTACTCGATTGGCTTCAAAGTCCAAACTGCTGTTTTTATCTTTGAATGGCAATAAATTCAATTTTGGTGCCGTGACACGGACCATTTTTTCCTTGGTATCAATCAGTAATTCCTTGAAAGCCACCGTACTTTGACCATCCGGGAGCACGATTTTTTGTTCGGCAACCTTTAAAACAATGCGTTCTGAAAAATGAAAGCGCGTTTTATCTTTGATGTTTTCGGCGTTAATCGATATTTTATCAACCCTGAAATAAATATGATCTATTTTTAATGGGTTTTTATCCGCGGCTCCTGCTTCTTTGACCAACAAACTGCCTTCTTTGATTTCAAATAAATCAAGATTGAGGACCTCCAGCGAATTATTGATGGTTTTATACAATTTACCCAATTCCTGCACCAACAATATTTTGCGGTTGGATTTGGTTTTCAAGTGTTTAGCCACCCGGGTAATCACAATTTCGGGGTGGTTAAAAATAAGGGAATCAATTAATAATCTGCTATTAAATATTAAATCCCATTTAGAGCGGATACGCAGGTGAAAGTTATGAACCGTAAGTTTATAAGAAGTTTCCTCGGCGGTAGAATCTGTATTAAAAATACCAATGTCATCAACATTGATGACATTGGTAAAATAGTTTATTGAAAATCGTTTTACAGCGCAATTAAGTTTGCCATTCGACCCGATACGGATCGTATTTTCGAGCACTTTTTCAGAGTTATTGACAAACCAAAGATGCGCACAAAACAGCAAGATTGCTATAAATGCCAGGATATGCCATAACCACGCCCAAACGGTTTCTAAAAAACGCTCTAAAACCTTCATTAAAATTGGGTGTATCCTGCAAGGTGAACGCCTGCGTGATGCAGCGCGTATCGAAGGAACCTTGTAGAATCTTGTTTTTGTCTTCTTTTATTGCCTAGATGGCTCAATTTCAAGCCAATCTATGCAAAGATACCCCAAAAAAACGGTTCGGCTAGAAAAAGGCACTGAATCCGAGATCGAATACTACGCCGCCAGTCGTATTTTCTACTTTGATGGTATCGCCCAAAAAGTCAAATTCATCTTTTGTTCTGAAGATATCGTAACCTAAACCCAGGTCGACCGAAAAATTTGGACTAGGAAAGTAGGCGAAATTCAGACCGCCACCAAAAGAGGAAAGTTTGGTGGTCTCGTCATCTTCGCCCGTGTACTTTACTTTAGAATTGCCCACCGTGGCATAGGCATCTAAGTATAATTTGGTTTTGGCACCGATGTTAAAATAATAGCGGATTTGCGGGCCGACCAATAAAATGTTGACTGTAAACTCTTCCCGATCGTTGTTTGGAGTCTCTTCTATTGTTTCCTTCTGGGTAAAGATATTAGAAAGCAGCCCCAAAGAAAAGTTGTTGGCAACAAAATACTGGGCATTCAGGCCCAATCCGACGACAGAATACTTTGTTTCATCGCCATCTACATCGTTAGTTTTGGATTTTACCTTTCCAAATCCAATTCCGATGAAATTGGTTTGTGAAAGCGTGGTGTTTTGTAAAATACCGCCTGGCGAAAAGTTGCGCAGTCCCAGTGAAAAGGTTCCTTTTTCGGTTTGTGCGTTTGCAGTGAGTACGCAAAACAGCAGAAGCATGGCAATGGATAATAAGTTTTTCATTGTTTAAGCATTTAATATGAAATGAGTTTGATTTAATTACATGTTTAGGTAGGTGCCAATGCAACAGGTTTTGAATAATTGGCTTTGTGGGTACAAAATAATTTGTGCAAAACCTGCTGCAGCAAAGTAATGCACAAAAATAGTTTCTTAAATCAGATAAACAAATGATTTATGCTTTTATACCCAGATTTAAATGGATTTGAAGGATGGATGGATAAAAAAAATTGATTTTCAATGGATTAGAAGCCAGCTATTTTCATAACCACTTTGCGTTGACTATATCTTAATTTTTCGCAAAAAATAAATTTGAACCGGAACAAGGAGTAAAGTTGGACCAAACCACTGTAAATACCAGGGTAAAACCTGGCCTACATTGACTGTAAATGCCGTAGTGGAGGCAATAAATGCACCGAACATACTCGAAATGTGGAGTAAATACCATTGGTTGCTAGTGACCAACGTGGGCTGGCTAAATAAACGAAAATTGCGGATCGTATTGGTTAAGGCTAGCATACCAAACACGCCAAATAAAATCGGAAACGCGATCATGGTGCCGATGCTAAAGTGCCATGCAGACATACCCAGCATACCAAGTGCAAAGATGCCCAACAGGCTTGCATATGCGTAATCAATGGTACCAACCTGGATGCGTTTTTTCATAAATAAAATCGCTCGGGTGCCCCGCATAATGTCTCCAAATACCAGCACGGCAATACCCAGCAAAAACTGATAAAACACGGCATCCGGGCGTTTTATAAATCCAAAAACCGAACTGACTACCACAAACAACATGGCATAAAAGAAGATTTTTCCCGCCAATCGATGTGCTTTGGCGTTTTTAAAATTATAAAATATCGCAATCGGGCCAGCAATGAGGGTAACGATGCCGGCAAAAACGTGGAGAAAAAGGAACAATTTGAGAAAGAGTTGCATGACAGACTTTGAATGAAATGACAAACGATTGGTGCTGGTTGCTTGAGGAATGGAGCAAAGGAACAACCATGAAAGTTCATTCAAAAAAAGGAGGGACTAGCAACAAAGCAAAGGGGTAAATTGCAACGTTCCGGGAGGAAATGCATGCAAAAGGGGTGAATGGGAAGCCTAAAGTGCGTTTAATCGGGTGCGAATGGTGTCGTTCAGGCTACGAGAAACCGGAATCAACTGGTCGCCAAAAGCCAATTGCAACTTGTATCCCTGGGCATTGCCAAGCACCGCTGTTACCTGATCGAGGTTGACTAAATGGGTACGGTGGCAGCGAAAACACTGCGGAAATGCTTCCAATTGTTCGGCTACTTTTTTAAGCGAACTGCGCAACATGCGATTTTTAAGCACTTGGGATTCCAGATAATATACCACCACATAATTATCCGCAGCGAGCACATACAAAAGGTCTTGCACTGCCATGTCAAGCAATTCTCCCTGGTTTTCGCCCGATAAACGAATCCGTTCCTGCTTGGAAGTTTGGTGTACGTGCCCTACAACTTGTTGGGTTATCTGTTGTGCCTCTTGCCGGTATCGGTTCATGAGCCGCAACTGTTTGAAAAACACGCCAAATGCAACGGGAAATATTCCCACCGACCAGGTTACAAATTGCCATTGTAAAAAGTAGCCTATGGAAAGTGCCTGTTGGTATCGATAAGCGGCATACAACAGATTCCCGCTGCCAATAAGGGTCACGAAAATCATGGTAGTCACCAATTCTTTCCACACATTCCAGCGTGCTTCATCAAAAAAATTGGAGAAAATTTGTGTAAACAGTGCCCAAAGGATAGAAACCAGCAAGGTAACACCACCAAAACCAAGACATTCGAGGAGCCATTGCCAACGGGTGCCCTCAAAGGTGTAGCCGCCAAAAGGTTTGAACAAATAAAGAAAAAATGTAACGAAAAAGAATCCAAACAAGGCGGTTCGCCATTTCCCATGCGCCTCCGTACCACTCGGGTAGGGTTGTAACAACCATTTTTGTATGGTTTGAAAGTCCAGTTCTATACTCATCGTACAAAAGGGATTTCCAGTTCGATTCCGCTGCGTTTATTGCCCGTTGGGAAATCCCATGCGCGCAGGAGTTTTTGGGCAATTTCGTCGCAACCATAGCCCAAGCCTTTTAAAACCACGATATTTTCGGCTTTTCCTGCTGCATTAACATCAAACTGCAGTCGAACAATCCCGGTAATGTTCTGGTTGCGGGCTGCTTCGGTCAATCGGGCATTGCGCCGCATGTAATCGCGCAAAGCATTTGAAATCAATTCGGGCGCATCTTTGGCACGTGCGGGTGCTTTATCTGAAGTGGCCTTTTTGCTTGCAACAGCATCTTTGGAAGATTCGGGTGTTAAGACCGGTTTCGCGGGTGCGGCCGCGGGCGCCTGGGTAATTTCAGCCTTTTTTTGTTTCATGGCAAGGTCTGCGTTTTCTGCTTCCTGATTGCCTGCGATATCTTGCATTGCCCTGCTTTCATCCGCTTCCAGGGCATCGGTGGCGTGATCCGTTGTTGCAATCCGGTCCGATTTTGCAACGGGGATATTGTCTAAACTTCGGTTGTAATCGGGGCCATTCGAAAGGGCGGGTGTGGTTTTCTTTTGGTCTAGCAGTGCAATAGCATCCTGGTTTTGGTTGGTATCGCGGTTGTTTGATTCCGGTTTTGGGGATTCTACCTGTTCTGCGATCGGCAGTTTGGCCGCTGGTCGGTTGGAGAAAAACCAAATCGCGGCCACCACGGTGATGCTGACTGCCGCAATGGCCATCAGGAAGGGTAGGGGTATAAATCGACGTTTTTGCTGGTTTTTTGCCTGAATGCGTGCTTTAAGGGAGGCTAAATGCTGGGCATGCGGTTCCGCTGGTGTAGACCAAAGTCCATCCAGTGCTTCCTTGCGAAAATCGTCGTCGCGACTCAACGCAAGCAATTCCTGTTCGTCGGCCAGGGTTACTTCCCCTTTGGCCCAACGATCCAGCAATTCTTGGAAACGCAGGTCTTCATTCATTAATAATTGTTAGTTGACAGTTGTTAGTTGTTAGTTTGGACTTGCCCAAATATGGTTGTAAAGAAGCCGAAGGATGACCATGGATGTCGTTTTCAATCAGCGCTTGGTATCGTCTCCCTATTACCCCAAAACAAATGTACGACCTCTCCGAGGTCGGGATGAATGGATGATCACCGTTTTTTTTAGCTACAAAGATGCGACCCCGCTGGGGTCGTAATGATTTGTTTTTCAGGTTTTTGACCCCGGTGGGGTTGTAATTGATTGATAATGAATAGATTCATCATTCATCATTCATCATTCATCATCAGGGGTGTACGAAGGATTAATATAATAAAAAAAACAGATCTTAAGGATCTTTTTTTAGTTGGGCTTTTAGAATTAGTCTTAAGCGCTCTATACCACCAGGCGCGTCGAGCAATTCCAAAGTAACCGCCGCTTGAAGTTCTTTGAAAAATCGGATTTTTGCGATTTTGTACGATTTGATATCGTTTTGCTTCTTGTATACCAAGATTAGCATTGCGGTAATCAGCGTGCAATAAATCATCACCATAATTGCATTCACATCGTTACAAACAAAGTGAGTGAGATTCATTTCCTGCTTAAGAAAGCGAAAAAACACCTCAATATCCCATCGTTTGCGGTAAACATCTGCAATTGTTTGAGCGTCCTCAGAGAGTACATTTGTCAAGAAGAAGAGTTTTTTTCCATCTTTTTTAGTTTTAACCTCAATAAGGCGGAACTCTTCTTTAAATAATTTGCTGCCATCTCCGTAAAGATATACGATGCTATCTTGTATGAACTGCAGGTCGCCTACCGATTTATCAGGCACTTCAGCGTGTTGCCTGAGATATTTGTATCGACTATTTTCATTAAGGCGCGTGACAAATTGAGTCTTGAGTTCCTTTAAATCACAGAAGGTTTGCCTACTTTTTATGCCGCGATCAAATACAATAAGGCTGCTGGAATCATGCGTTTGAGACAAAATCATCTCTTTAAGAGCCACTTCTTCACCTAAATGATCCTGATCCTTAAAAAAACGCATACGTACTTCAAAGTCAGCAGTTAACTCAGTCGTCAATTTAACTTGATTCTTTTTACGACTCGTATTGCCGACTTGCATCCCTTTGAGCATGTGACTAAAAACGGCAATCATCGTTGAGTCATACCGCTTGATGTTATAAGTACCAGTCAATTGTTTGCTGCCATATTGAGCGGACAACAAGGCAAACGCCTTATCGTAAATACGCTCAAAAAACCGCACATCTATATTGATTAACCGGTCTCTAAGGCTGCTATGCGCCGTAGATTGACCAAGAATACTTTGTTCTAAGGTTTGGAACGGCATAGACGTAAACTGATCGGCCATCGTTCGAAGGCTAATGCGCTCGCTATCCAGCAAACTATAAAGAACCAGTTTGAATACAGTTGCCGTTTTCAATTTGATAACCCATTTGTCGGCTTGCAACGACTTCGCAAGGTCTTCAAGCAAATTATCTCCCAACAAAGCCACCAATTCGCTGGCTAAAACAGATTGCTCTTGTATTACTTTTTCCTTTTTCATGGCTAAAAAACCACAAAATCGCAAATACCCGTATTTTCAAAGAACTTCTTGGTTTTTTTATTATATTAATCCTTCGTACACCCCTGATGATGAATGATGAATTTTAATACAATTGTTTGATAATCAATTACTACAAGCGTTAGGTCTCTTTGGAGGTTTAACGCTTGTTTTTTAAAATTTTGGGGGAGAGGCAACTTTTACCTACATTGTATTGTCTATATCCTTACGCCCAGTTGAGATTTACTAAGCGCCGCCTGAAAGGCAACATTTATTGTCATGCTGAGCGCTGATTGTCAATGATTTAGGCCGTGCACAAAACTGTGCAGCGCGAAGTATATAATTTTGTGGTAATCAAAAAAGAACGGACATGCAAACGCCAGTTATAAATCCAGTCAAACAAGGAAGTGAAATCCCGCTTGCGCAAGTGTTGCGTTGCATCATTGTGGAAGACGAGCCTTTGGCCGCCGAAATACTCACAGAATATATAGAACAGACTTCTTTTTTGGAACTTACGCATGTCTGCAACGATGCCATTCGCGCTTTAGATGTCGTGCGCATGAACCCTGTGGATGTGATTTTTTTGGATATTAACTTGCCCAAACTCAATGGGTTGGAGTTTTTAAAAACATTGTTGCACCAGCCACGGGTGATTATTACTTCGGCCCACCATGAATACGCGGTGCAAGGTTTTGATTTGCAGGTAGTGGATTATTTGTTGAAGCCGATTGAGTTTAGCCGGTTTACCAAGGCCGTTCAAAAATTGTTGGTGCCTCAGCGCTTGGCGGATGTACAGCCGCCTATGCGTGAAAAAAACAATGCACCTGCCCGTCCGTTTTACTTTTTTACGGTGCAAAAGCGCTCGGTGAAGATTTTTTTAGATGAAATTCTATATGTAGAAAGTTTGAAAGACTCGGTGACGATTCACACCAAAACCAAGTCGTACAACACCCATTATCAATTGGGCGAGTTGGTTGATTTGATGCAATCGGACAATTTTTTGCGCATACATCGCTCCTTCTTAGTGGCGGTAGACAAAATTGAGTCTTTTTCGGCAGCGGAAGTAGAAATAGCGGGGCGCACCTTACCGATTGGCCGCAGTCATAAATTAATGGTGATGGAACGGTTGAAATAAAAAATTTAGGTCTACATATTAAGCGAAAGATTTGTAATTTAAAGGAACAAGCCCTTACCTTTGTCGCCCGTTTGGAAAGTAGCACGGTCCATAGCTCAGTTGGTTAGAGCGCTACGTTGACATCGTAGAGGTCACAGGTTCGAATCCCGTTGGTCCGACGATCATAAACAAACAAGATTGCATTGCGGGATGTAGCTCAGCCCGGTAGAGTACACGCCTGGGGGGCGTGTGGTCGCAGGTTCGAATCCTGTCATCCCGACTTAAATGATAAAGCGTTACGAACTTAGGTTTGTAGCGCTTTTTTTATGGGTGGCTAAATTCAACAAATACTGTTTTGGCGAAACCATACTTACCCTGTTTTGTTACATTAAAGGTTGATTTTCTTAACTTTGCAACATGGACAGCGAAACAGTTCGGCGTATTTCTTCTTTCAACAGTGATTTGAAGTTGAAAGGTTTTAATGCTTTTCAGATAGAAGGAGACGGTAATGCAACGCGGATTTACAGTAGAAAAGATTTTTATAAGATTTGCTTGACCACCGGAAAGAGCATTATTCACTATGCTGATAAGAGTTTTGAGGAGGAGGGTACTATTTTGTTTTTTGGCAACCCACATATCCCTTATGCTTGGGAGACGATATCAACCAATTATGTGGGTTACACCTGTCTTTTTTCAGAAGATTTTTTACAACCAACAGAACGCTCCAAAAGTCTTTTACAATCGCCTTTGTTTAAAATTGACGGCACACCTATTTTAAGTATTTCAACACAGCAACGGGAGTTTTTGAATGATATATTTCAAAAAATGATGGAGGAACAACAGACCCACTACCCGTTTAAAGACGACTTGATACGCAACTATATCCACCTCATTATTCATGAGGCCTTGAAAATGAAGCCATCGGAGAACATTGCGCACAATCAAAATGCGGCCGCTCGTCTTACCAACGTATTTTTTGAACTCCTGGAGAGGCAATTTCCGATCGAGCGTGCGAAACACCCACTTCAACTGAAAACAGCCTCCGAGTATGCCAAAAGTTTGAATGTGCATGTTAATTACCTAAATCGTTCTGTGAAAGAAGTTTCCGGCAAACCGACAACTACCCATATTAATGAACGAATTGTCAGTGAAGCAAAAGCGCTGCTGAAACATACTGACTGGAATATTGCGGATATTGCTTATGCATTGGGTTTTGATTACCCGACCTACTTCAATAATTTCTTCAAACGACTGACTGGAACCAATCCCAAGTCATGGAGAGCGCTGGAAGTTTGAATTCCTTAAGGATTGGTTTGATAATCGTTAATCTAGTGCATCCGGTGATCATACCTTTGTGGTATATAACCGAACGCAATGAACAAATCAGCAGAAGCAAAGATTGCTATTATTGAAAATGGAAACATTTTCAACAGATTGAAATCCGGGGAGCCCATTCGGCTTGAGGATATCGAATACCCGAAGATACAGTTGGTTGTTGATAGAACGATCCGGTTATCCGGCCAACTAAACAATGCCGCGTCCATTGATGAAATCCGTAGTTGCCTAAGCGAGATTATCGGTATCAGCATAGATGCTAGTACAACCGTATTTGTGCCTTTTTACACCAATTTTGGCAGGTTCATTCAATTAGGTAAAAATGTGTTTATCAACCATGCCTGTTCTTTTCTAGACATGGGAGGAATTACCATTGAGGATGATGTACTCATCGGTCCTAAGGTCAATCTAGTAACGGAAAATCATCCTTTGGACCCAGGCGACAGGAGGGCACTAATTACCAGCCCAATCGTGATCCGAAGAAAAGCATGGATTGGAGCGGCAGCCACTATTTTACCGGGTGTGACGATTGGTGAAAATGCTGTTGTTGCAGCAGGTGCAGTAGTTAGCAAGGATGTTGCTGCAAATACTGTTGTAGGGGGAATTCCTGCTAAATTTTTAAAATACATTTAAATATGGACATGCAGCACAGAACAAAAGGAAGGAGACAGTTCATTCAAACATCGGCAATGGCAGGAGCAGGTTTAGTACTTGCTGGCCCCTTGCATTTTTTTTCAAACAATAAGTCCCAACAAACCATGAGCGTAAATATCAAAACAAGAGGTTACGCAGCGAAAGACAACTCCGGAAAACTCAGTCCTTGGGAATTTGAACGCAGGCCAGTAGGCAACCATGACATCCTGATTGAAATAAAGTATGCCAGTATTTGCCATTCCGACATACACCAAATGAAAGGCGATTGGGGGCCACAACAATACCCGCAAGTACCTGGCCATGAAATTGCCGGTATTGTAACAGCCGTTGGTAAAAATGTTACCAAATTCAAAGTTGGCGATAGAGCAGGTGTTGGATGTATGGTAGACAGTTGTTTGCACTGTGAAAGTTGCAATCACGGTGAAGAGCAATTTTGCGATAACAATGCAACCGTATTTACTTACGGCTATCCAGATAAAACCGCACCCTCTGGCATCACGCAGGGCGGATACTCCAACAACATGGTCGTAAGAGATCATTTTGCTATTCACATTCCCGATCATATTCGTCTTGAGGAAGCGGCTCCTCTACTTTGTGCAGGCATTACGACCTATTCCCCGCTGATGAATGTCCATTTCAAAAGAGGCGATAAAATAGGTGTTGCAGGTATTGGCGGCTTAGGGCATTTGGCGGTAAAGTTGGCGGTATCAAAAGGTGCGGATGTATATGCATTTACTACCTCGCCCGACAAGGTGAAAGATATTATCGCGTTTGGAGCAAAAGAAGTGATTGTTGTGGATAATTTGAACAAACTAAAACCCTATAAAGCAATGCTGGACTATATGATTTCTACGATTCCGGCACAATATGATCTTGCTGCTTATGCTTCAGTGGTCAAAAAAGGTGGTTTTTACACCCAGGTGGGAATGCCTGTAGGCTTTGAATTGACCCTAAGTAATATTGGATTGGCTAATAGCCGTGTGAATTTCAATGCATCCTTGATTGGAGGTATACCTGAAACACAGGAGGTGATGCATTATTGTGCGGACAACAAGGTATTGCCGCAAATACAAATCATCAAAGCAACGGAGGTAAATGAAGCCTGGGCAAAAGTGCTCAATAAAGAGGCACGCTATCGATTTGTAATTGATGCATCAACAATATAATACACATTAAACGAAGTAATGTTATGGAAATAACAAGAGTAGGTTCAACCCCTTCTACCAAGGGGCCAGAGGATTGGTTTACGTTAATTATTGAAACTTCAAACCCCATATTCCACCCCCACATCACTCTTCAACCCATCAATACTCACCGCGTTTTTCTCTTTTACATACTCCAACAAACCGTCGGCGCCCTTTTTCTCCGCCCATTCG
>CAIVGO010000528.1 GCA_903905445.1 uncultured Bacteroidota bacterium | reverse complement strand
TCGTCGCCGCATATTTTGTAGTAATAAGAGAGTAGATCTTTCGATACGACTTGGACTTGAATTTCGCGTCCATCTTTAAAAACCATTTGATCGCAAACTATTTGGACTTGCGTATCTTTGACGACTTGAACCGGGAATTTATCAAATGCAACTGGTTTTACCAATAAAGAATCCGTGGTGTTTTGTGTTTTATACTTTTTCAGTTGGGCGATTTGCGACCAGGGGATGGTAAAGTTTTCCTGGGTAGCATCATCGCATTTTGTAAATAGAATGAACTCCGTACTAGCGTCTTTAATATGAACGATAAATATTTTTCCGTCGGAGGTAATCAATGTATCGCATTCGTTGTTATTGGTGCTGCGTGTGAGGTCAAAGGCCATTGCCTGGTTTGCCATTAACAGCATTGCGATCAGGAACAGGAATTTATTAAACATGGCAGATTTTTTGTTGGTTATAGGTTTGGAAATGAAGTAAACCAAGATTAATGTGGATTTGAAGGATGGATGGATAAAAAAAGTTGATTTTCAATGGATTAGCATCCAGCCTTTTTCATAACCACTTAGCGTTGGCTATAATATGTTTTGAATAGAAAAACGACAGTATGATCTTATTCTGTTGTTTTTTCGTTACAAATATCTTTCAATAAAGGTGGATTCACATCTTTTTACCCTTGAAAAATTAAAAAAAATGAAAACTGCCCTATCTGTTATCTTTTTAATCTGTTGTTTTTCGGTTTTTGTTCCACTAAATGGACAGAATGCACGAGTTCAGCAATTGGAACAGGAAATTGCTCAAAGTTCGGGGGCGGTAAAACTCGAGAAGTCCATTGCCTTGGTAGATGTCTTGTTGGCGGCGAATGAATTTGGCAAGGCGCAGGCATTGGCAGAGGAAACGGGTTCGGCCGCACGGAAGTTACAGCTGACAGAATTGACAGCCATTGCCTTGAATCGAGAGGGTATGGCCTTAATGTCGATTGGTAAAAAAGGCTTTTTGGGCAGGGATCGTGCTGCACCCAAATTTATAAAAAGTAATGAACTCTTGCGGGCTAGTGGCAGTGGCAACAAAGCCTTGCAACTAGACAATCTTCAGCGGTTGCGCATGCTTGCAGAACGCAGGGGGCGTACGGAAGAGTTGGCGCAAATTGATGCGCAAATTTCACGCATTCAGACGGGTTCGAGCACAGCGCCATTGCCTAGTACGGTGGTGGCCCCTAGTGCTGTGGCGAATATTCCGACGCCCTCCTCGGGTGGTGCGCCGCTTGCTTCCAACCGAGCGGAGGAGGAGCGCTTGTTGAAAGAAAGCCAGGTTTTGCAGTCTTTATTAGCGCAACGAGAGGCCGATATTAGTGCGATGACGGATGAGCAGATGAAAACCGAGTTGTTGTTGATGCAAAAAAACCAGGTTTTGGATTCGATGATGTACCGTTCGCGTTTAGATTCGCTGGAGGTTTCGAACTGGAACCTGGCGTTGCGGGAGGCGGAAAGCAATCGGAAATTCAATTATGCGATTATGGGGGTGTTGTTGTTGTTGGCGGCGGGTGCGAGTTGGAGTTATGTACGGGCTCGGCAAAATGCGGTGGTTTTGCAGGAAAAAAACATCATCATTCGGGAAGAGCAACAACGTTCGGAAAACCTGCTGTTGAATATATTGCCCAGTTTGGTGGCCGATGAGTTGAAAGCGAAAGGGCGTACAAATGCCCGGTATTTTGAGGATGTGAGTGTATTATTTGCAGACTTTGTAGGTTTTAGTAAAATTGCAGAAGTGCTTAGTCCACAACAACTTGTAAATGAATTGGATACTTGCTTTCAGGCATTTGACGATATCATCAACAAGTATGGACTTGAGAAGATCAAAACCATTGGCGATGCGTATATGTGTGCAGGAGGGTTACCCGATGGCGGTGGAAGCATGTTGCGCAATATGGTTTTGGCTGCAAAAGAGATGCAAATGTGGTTGTTTGAATGGAATGCCACACGGGATAAATTGGGGCAGCCTCGTTTTGATGCGCGCATTGGCATACACCGCGGGCCGGTTGTAGCGGGTGTGGTAGGTTCGAAAAAATTTGCATTTGACATTTGGGGTGACACCGTAAATATAGCAGCACGGGTAGAGCAAGCGGGAGAAGGTGGCAAGATCAATATTTCGGGGGAAGCTTTCCATTTGGTAAAAGAATATTTCCCATGTCAGTACCGTGGCAAAATCGCTGTGAAGAACAAAGGCGAGATTGATATGTATTATGTGGAGAACTAAGGAGATTCTAATATTTATCTAATCGGATCTTAAGGGCAAGCAGGGGATATTCACGGAGTTTTGCAGTACCATTCATTCTAAATCCTGTTGAATATGC
This sequence comes from uncultured Bacteroidota bacterium, assembly GCA_903905445.1. GTDB lineage: Bacteria > Bacteroidota > Bacteroidia > Chitinophagales > Saprospiraceae > M3007. The sequence continues at coordinate 4,802 of CAIVGO010000528.1, read as the reverse complement.
AAAACTTTACAAAATCCTGCTTGCTCGTTTCTTTATTTATACTAATTGCGCTTCATGTTGATGCGCAAGGTTGTGTGGCAATTCGTCAGATGGGCGGTTGCTCTGGTGCATCTGGTTCGATGCTGTTGGGCAAACACCAGTTTCAAATTGGAACAAATTACCGTTATTTCCGCTCTTATAAGCATTATAGATCCGATACGGAACAAAAAGAGCGGGTTGAAAAACACACCGAGGTGATTAACTTGTCGCATTCCGTAGACTTTAACTTGACGTACGGCATCACCGATCGTTTGAGTGCAACCTTGATTCTTCCGTTTAACTTCAATGATCGCTCTTCTTTGTATGAGCATGATCGCGTAAATCGTTACCATACGCAATCGGGCGGTTTGGCAGACATTCGTTTGAGTGCCGGATATTGGTTGTTAGATCCAAAATCGCACCACAATGGTAATTTAAATATTGGATTAGGGGTAAAAGCACCTTCGGGCAATTATCAGGTAAAAGATGATTTTCATATAAACACAGATGGCACCATTCAGGAAAAGTTTGTAGATCAAAGCATCCAATTGGGTGATGGCGGCTGGGGTGTTTCTTTAGAGGCACAAGGTTACTGGCAGTTAAACTCAAAGTTGGGCATGTATGGAAATGCATTTTACTTAGCCAATCCACGCGAAACCAATGGTGTTACCTCAGGTCGGAAATTGCCGGCACCCGATAATACGCCTTATGACATGAGTGTGCCTGATCAATTTTTGGTGCGTTTTGGTGCAAGTTATGCTGTTTTTCAGGGAGTTCAGGCTACCCTTGGACTGCGTTATGAAGGCGTAACGGTAAATGACCTGATTGGAGGAAGCAATGGTTTCCGTCGCCCAGGTATTGTTGTTGCGGCTGAACCTGGATTGTCGTGGTTTTTCAACAATATTGGCATTAATGTAACAGTTCCGGTGGCTTTGTACCGTAAGCGTTCTCAAAGTTATACCGATCAATTGAGCGAACAAATTACGGGTAAACAAACGAACGGTGACGCTGCATTTGCTGATTACAGCATCAATGCCGGTTTTGTTTACCGTTTTGGGGCTAAAAAGCAGGTTGCGGTACCCGTGGCACCGGTTTTTAAAGATGTTAAAAACTAAGGACCTATTTAAATAAACGGGTTGGTATTAGCATAAAACCCTGCTGATTGCGTCACGTTTCTTTGATGCGCATCAGCAGGGTTTTATTTTTAAATTTGGTAAATTAAGGTAGGGTATTAAACCTTGAGTCCGTTATAGTGATCAAAGCGTCGTTCTTTTACATTGATTTAAAACGATTTGCTATGCAATTTAAATGTTCTACGGTTTTAGTCTTCTGTTTTTTGCTGATTACCAGTGTGTTAGTCAGTCAAAATTTGTATTTTCCACCTAAAACAGGCACTACCTGGGAAACCGAGTCACCCTCGAACCTGGGTTTTTGTCCAGATCGTATTGATAGTTTGTACCATTTTTTAGAAGACCACAATACCAAGTCTTTTGTGCTGTTGAAGGATGGTAAAATCGTGTTGGAAAAGTACTTTGGCACCTTTAAACAGGATTCTTTTTGGTATTGGGCATCGGCAGGCAAGTCGCTTTCCGGTTTTTTGGTAGGCATGGCGCAAGAGGAGGGCATTTTGGATATTCAACAACCCACCAGTACTTATTTGGGCACGGGTTGGACCACTTGTCCGCCAGCGAAAGAAGCCCTCATTACGGTACGGCATCAAATAAGCATGACAACTGGCCTGGATGACGATATTCCAGCCACGCCCAATGTGCCCGAGCCGGATAATTGTACCGATCCATCTTGTTTGGTATATAAAGCCGATGCGGGTACACGGTGGGCTTATCACAATGCGCCATATCATCTGGTACATGATGTATTGGAAGCAGCGAGTGGAAAAACCTTGCAACAGTATACCAAGCAAAGCGTGTTGGATCGGACGGGGATGAAGGGATTTTGGTTGGATCATGTGCAATACGGTCGGGCGCGGGATATGGCGCGGTTCGGATTGTTGATGTTGGCCCAAGGGCGTTGGGGAACGGATACCTTGTTGCATGATGCCGCGTATTTTTACGACATGGTGCATCCATCGCAGGCTTTGAACAAGAGTTACGGGTATTTGTGGTGGTTGAACGGGCAGCCAAGTTTCATGTTGCCGAGTGTGCAATTTGCGTTTCAGGGTAGTTTGTTTTCGAATGCGCCTGCCGATTTGTACGCTGCTTTGGGGAAAAACGATCAAAAGATTCATGTGGTACCTTCGAAGGGTTGGGTAGTTGTTCGGCAGGGAAATGACGGTGGTTATAATGGGCCAGGCGGCGGTCAGGTGCCCATTTATTTTGATGTGGATATGTGGAAATACCTCAATTTGCTGGAATGTGCGCCAACCGCTACAGTTGAATCAGTACAACAAGGCCTGCAAGTTTGGCCAAATCCGGCTACGCAAAGTTGGCATATTACGGCCATCGCGCCGATCGAACAAGTTGCTTTATTTGATTTGCAAGGTCGAAATTTGCAATATTTGCAGGGCAATAGCAGTCTGAATATGGAAATATCTGCGGGTAATTTGCCAGATGGATTGTATTGCATCCAAATCTTTACAGGCGGCCATCTTTGTACCATAAAGGTAATCAAGGACTAAGATTATCGGTTTTAGGCATACGAGGTACGCCAATTTGCTTCGTAATCATAGCACAAGTATGCCTAAATCCTTTTTATACGTTTTTTTAATTTGGTTGGTGGCCACCTCGCTGGAGGCCCAACAATTTGCTGTTTCCGGGTATGTGTACGACCATGCAACGGGCGAGACGCTCATCGGCGTACGCGTACAGGATAGTCTTTCTGGTAAAAGTACGGTGACCAATACGTACGGTTTTTACACGATAACCCTGCCATCGGGGGCTTGTAAATTGCGTTTTACCTATCTTGGATTTGCGAATTTGACAAAACCGCTGCGTTTGGGCGGCAATGTTAATTTGAGTGTACGGATGGGGGAAGATGAAAACTTGCTTCAGCAGGTCGTGATTTCGGCTTCGGGCTCACGGGCGCAGGAGCATGTAAAAACCACCGAAATGGGCAAGTTGAGTGTTCCGATGGAGTTGTTAAAACGCACTCCCGTGTTATTTGGTGAAAACGACCTCATCAAAGCCATTCAGTTGATGCCGGGGGTAAAGCGCGGTGGGGAGGGTACTGTGGGTATGTTTGTGCGCGGCGGTGGCAGCGATGAAAACCTCATTTTGCTGGATGAAGCACCGGTGTACAATGTGGGGCACGCACTGGGTTTTTTGTCGGTATTCAATACCAATGCCATCAAGCATGTTGAATTGTACAAGGGGGCATTTCCGGCGCAATACGGTGGGCGGTTGTCGTCTATTTTGGATGTTCGGATGCGGGAAGGGAATGATCAGCGCGTGCATGCGCAGGGGAGTATTGGCAATATTGCGTCTAATTTGAGTATAGAAGGTCCGATTGTCAAAGAAAAGGGCAGTTTTATCCTTTCCGGCCGTCGGAGTTATTTGGATCGGTTGGTGGATTGGCTTACGCCGAGCAAGTTTCCTTATTATTTTTATGATTTAAATGCCAAATTGAACTACAAAACCTCCGAGCAGGATCGATTTTTCTTATCGAGTTATTTTGGGCGGGATGTTTTGGCGGCCAATGCGGTGGATTCCAGCGGTTTGAATACTGGGATTGACACCCGTATTGGCAATTACACCATTTCGGCTCGATGGAACCATATTTATCCGGGGCAAAAAATATTTCACAATGTGACCCTGGTGCGCTCGCAGTTTCGGTACAACATTGCCGGGGAGGCTTTTGGCAACAACATCCTAATACGCAGTGCGATTGATGATTATGCGGCGAAAGCTGATTTTGATTATCGGCCTTCCACGCGCACAACGATTAAAATGGGGGCGGCGCTTACCCACCATATTTTTCGCCCAAATTTGATTTCCGTGCAGGGGGACATATCCGATTTTTTAAAAGCGCGCAAAAGCAAAGCGATCTTGAATCAGGAATTTGCGGCGTATGTAGGGGTAGATAACATCGTGAATCCGCGGTGGCGCATCAATTTTGGCCTGCGTTTAAGTGGTTCTACGGTAGAGCAGGTGTTTTACAGCGGTTATGAGCCTCGACTTTCGGCGCGGTATCAATTGAACGAACGCCATTCGCTTAAGATCGGTTATGCGCGCATGACCCAGTATTTGCATTTGGTGGCCAGTTCTTCGCTGGCTTTACCGACCGATTTGTGGTATCCGGTGACGAAAAATGTACGACCAGGCGCCAGCGACCAGTGGAGTGTAGGTTGGTTTACATATTTTGGAAAAAACGAGGCGGTACAGGTTTCCGTGGAGTTATACTCTAAAAAATTGTACAACATGATTGAATATCGGGAAGGTGCGCGGTTGTTGTTGAATGATAATTACGAGGCCGAATTGGTACGAGGAACTGGGGATGCTTCCGGTATTGAGTGGATGTTACAAAAAAACAGCGGTCGTTGGAGCGGCTGGATAGGGTACACCTTGTCGTGGGCCACCCGTTTGTTTCCCGATTTGAATGACGGTAAGCTGTTTTATGCGCGTTATGATCGGCGGCACGATTTTTCCATTGTAGCGAATCACGATTTTACCAAACGTTTTGGTTTTTCTTTTGCCTGGGTGTATTCCAGTGGCAGTCCTTTTACGCCCATTGTTTCCAAATATGTCATGCCGTTTCCGAACTATTCCGGGGTAGATTTGCTGGCGGTTTATCCCTTGCGCAATTCGTATCGTTTGAATGCATCGCACCGG
>CAIVGO010000527.1 GCA_903905445.1 uncultured Bacteroidota bacterium | reverse complement strand
CAATTGAATAATCTCTTTTGCCGAACTGCCCGACTTAAATTGCTTTTCAATGAACGAAATTTGCTCGAATGTCAATTTTTGCCCCATAAATGACTGTCTTTAATACAGTTAAAAATAGCGCAAATTTGACACGGTTTTTTGACTATTTTTTTGACACGATTTAATGACTTTCAACATCACTCATCACTCATCACTCATCAACTCATCATTCATCACTCCTCACTCCTCACTCCTCACTCCTCACTCTGTTTCTCGGGTGGTAAAGGTAAACCGTCTCTTTCAGGTACTCGGTATCCAGGTGGGTGTAAATTTCGGTGGTGGTGATGCTTTCGTGGCCCAGCATGTCCTGGACGGCTTTGAGGTCGGCACCGCCTTCTACCAAATGGGTGGCAAAAGAATGTCGGAAGGTGTGTGGACTAATGGTTTTTACAATTCCGGCTTTTGCGGCTAATTCTTTGATGATGTAAAAAACCATCACACGGGTTAAATGTTGGCCGCGCCGGTTTAGAAAAACCATGTTTTCATGTCCGGCCTGTATGTTTTCTTGTTTGCTGCGAATATGATCTAAGTACTGCCGGATGTATTTGATCGCCGTTTCCCCAATGGGGACTAAGCGTTCTTTGTTGTTTTTACCAACCACCTTAATGAAACCGGATTCCAAAAACAAGTTGGTGATGCGCAAGTGGACGAGTTCGCTCACGCGCAACCCGCAGGCGTACAAGGTTTCGAGGATAGCGCGGTTGCGCACGCCCAGCGGTTCCGAAAGGTCGATCGCGGCCAGCATTTGTTGTATTTCATAAACGGAAAGTACTTCAGGCATGCTTCTTTTGAGGCGCGGCCCTTCTAAGTTTTCGGTGGGGTCGTCTTCGATCCAATCTTCCACCATCAAAAACTTGTAAAAAGCCCGAAGGCCAGAGATCATGCGCGCCTGCGAACTTGCCTCGAGGCCTAATTGATTGATCCACAGGATAAAATTTTCTAATTGGGTTTGGGTAATTGCCAGAGGCCCGGTGGGTAATTGCTGAATTTCCAGAAAACGCACGAGTTTTTGCACGTCATTGAGGTAGGCTTCCAGGGTGTTGGGACTCATGGCGCGTTCCAGCAGCAGGTAGGCGTGAAATTGTTGTAGGGCGTTTTGCCAGGTCATGGTTGGTAGTGTTTCTTTTGAACCGGCACAGGTCCTACTTCATACCCAAACAAGGCCAAAACCTGGTTTACTTTGTCCAAACGCAGGGTAGGTTTTCCTTGCTCTAGTTCTCGGATAAACCGCAAGCCCACACCCGCTTTTAAGGCCAGTTCAGGTTGTGTAAGTTTAACGGCACGCCGCTTTTCTTTAATAAACGTTCCAATGTTCATTCTATACCCTTTTGGGTGCAAAATTAATGTTTTTTCTGGTAATGTACCCGATCGGGTGCTAATTGGTTTTATTTTAGTTTTTTATACCCGAAAGGGTGTTTGTTTGAAGTCGCACGTTTATCTCAAAACAGGGAAACATCCTTTGTCGTTCCGAGCGGTAAACGACTTTTTAGCAGATTTGCAGGCACCGAAACCAATTTGATCCTCCCCCCATTTAAAATTTTATTAATTCACTAACATTACGATCATAAATTTGCGTCCTTGCTGTTGTGTTTGTTTGCCGTCTTCGCGTCGATGCCGACAACCATACCAAACCAAACCTTTGCATGAGCGCACAACGTATTCGACTGATTATTGCCATGATGAGCCTGGCCTTGCTGGGGATCATTAGTTTGCAGATTTACTGGATCAAATGGAGCATCCGACTAAATGAGGAGCAGTTTGACAAAAATGTGTACGCGGCACTCAATCGGGTAGGCGATAAACTGCAATATTATGAGGAAATCGCGGTGTTGTTGGCCGTCAATTCCTCCCACGAACAAAGCAACGCTGCCAATCAAAATATCCGCCGGGCGGCCCAATACCTCGAAAATGGTTTTGCTGCCCGCCAAATGGCCAAATCGGACAGCCTCTTGCCCAATCCCACGCAACAACAAGGCAAACAAGGGTTCCAGGATGTAGTAACTGCTTATGAATATATAAAGGTTAGTCAACTGGTCGATTCCAAACCGCTGGCGGAACGTATTCAACTGGATGTGCTTGCGCAAAGTGTGAAAGAGGAACTAGACAGTCGTGGGGTGCATTCACAATACCAATATGGCGTGTTTTCCAAATCTAAAAACAGTTTTGTGGTGGTGAATGACCATTACGTGGTGCTGGATGATGGTCCACAAATTACCCACGGTGGTGCGGCGTCGTTGTTTAATTCGCCCTATCGGGTGGCCCTTTTTCAACAGGACATTGAGTCGCCCGGGTATTTGTCATTGTATTTTCCCGATCGTACAAGCCTGGTTTTGGCCTCGGTATGGAATGCATTGGTGCTATCTGTGGTGTTTACTGGGGTCATTTTGTTCTGTTTTTGGTACACGATTCGGGTCATTTTCCGTCAGAAAAAGCTTTCGGAAATGAAAAATGACTTTATCAACAACATGACCCACGAGTTCAAAACGCCTATTGCGACGATTTCTCTTGCAGCAGATAGTATTGGCAGTCCGATGATTATGAACCATCCGGAAAAAATCAAGCGGTTTATTGATATCATCCGACAGGAAAACCGGCGTATGAACAGTCAAGTGGAACGGGTATTGCAAATGGCGCTGATTGATAAACGCGATTTTGAACTGAAATTGGGCGAAATGAACCTACATGAGGTGCTGCAGCAGGCGGTGGATAATTTTAGTTTGCAAGTCGAAAAACGGGAAGGCTTGCTTTTAACCGATTTTCAGGCTTCCCGCCCAGTGATCGAAGGCGACGCCACCCACATTGCCTCTATTATTCATAACCTGTTGGATAATGCCAATAAATACAGCCCGGAAAAGCCCGAAATCACCTTACATACCCGCAATGTGCCGCTGGGTGTTGAGATTACCGTGGAGGATAAAGGCATCGGCATCAGCAAGGAAACCCGAAAGCATATTTTTGATAAATTCTTCCGCGCTCACACGGGCAACATCCACGATGTGAAGGGTTTCGGACTCGGGTTGAGTTATGTAAAAGCCATTATGACGGCCCACAAAGGACTGATTGACGTAAAAAGTGAAGTGGGCAAGGGCAGCAGTTTTATCCTCACTTTCCCTTTCCGGCAGCAGGATTAGAAAAACAAGGCGTTGGCAAATAATACCTTGCCTTGTTGCCAAAAACTGCGGAAAAGCGGGTTGTCGATTAAATAAACCACTGAGCCAGCTCCCATGGTTTGGGTAATTGCAATGGGCGTTTTTTTCAATTGGGGCTTCACCCGCGCTCCGATAAACCCGTAAGACTGGTAATTTTCTTCAATGTAAATGGCGGCCGTGGCTTTTTCGGGCATTTGAAATACATCCGCGTCAGTTTTTAAGGTAAAATAGGTGTCGCCCAAACTGTAAGCCAAAGGATCGGATGGGTCGGCTTTGGTTTTGATGATCGCGCCAGGCAATTGATCGCTCACATTGGCGCGCTCACGGGTACGGTAAGGCTTGGGCGCTGCGGTGCTGTCCGATTTGGGTGCTTCTTTTGTTTTCAAATCGAAGCCCTCGGCGTCGGCGAATGCTTTGGCGCCGCCGTCAAATCCGATCAATCGACCGCCTTTTTGCACCCATTCTTTGAGTATTTCCAACTGTTTTTCCTCTAAATGGTAGTTGCCATGGGGAAAAATCAGCACATTGTAACGAAACAGGTTAATGCGGCTCAAGCGTGCCAGTGCAATTTCTGAAATGGGGTATTTGAGTTCTTGCTCGAAGAAAAACCAGCTTTGCCCAAAGGCATTTTCCTCCACCTCATCGCCATATACAACGGCAATTTGCGGGGTTTTAATCAGGTGAAACACTTCCGAACCCAGGTCATGCCCTTTTCCGGCATAGCCCGTAAAGATGGGGTGTAGTTTTACATTGGCTTTTTTGGCCGCCTCAATGACGAAAGCATCCAGGTCGCCGACAAAATTGCGGTTGTCGCCTCGATTGATTACCAACGCACCTTCTTCAAATTGCTGGTCGGCCATCGAAAATGCCCGGCTGGCATACCGCACGTGCACGCCTTTTTGCAATAAAGCACCTAAAAAAACGGATTCTGCCAGGGAATTTCGGTGGATGCACCAGGAATAAGGCGCGGCGGCCAGCAAAATTTCAGGCACTTTCGCAACCGTAAAGTCTGCTTTGGGGACAATTTTCTCCTTTAATGCGTACGCTTTCAGTCCGTAAGCATATGGTATGGACCAAGCAGTAATGTCGTACGTGAGCGAATCCGTCAGGTGCGGTTCGGGCTCAAACAATACCTGCACCAAGGTCGATTTCAATTGGTAGGCACTGATGAGCAAATCATTTGGTTGGATAGAAATATTGGTTTCCTTGCCTTGGATATAATCGAAGGCTTTTACACCCGAAAAACCTGCGCCTACACTGCCGTATTTTATCTGGTGCTGATCGAGGAGATTACACAGCGTTTTTATCTTATTGGCATCATTGGAGGCCGAAATGACGAACGTTTTGTATTGCCCTTGCGGTTGCGTCAGTGATTTTTCATAAAATTCCTGAAAACTACGCACCACTTTGTCGGCATTTTTGCTGGTAATTTCAATCGTCGACAAACTGGTGGTCAAATGATGCAGGATGCGGTCGCGCAGGGTAAGGGTATCGCCGTTGCTGATGGTCACAGCGCGTCCGGCAACCGAATGTCCGGCCTGTTCGTAGGTCATCCCGATTGCGCCATTGAACATCGGGTAGGTATCGCCATAAGAAGGGTAAAACAGGTCGAACACCTCTTTCGTGAAGTACAGCCAGCCGAATTCATCAAAATAGCGGGCATGGTTTGCGCCGATTTGCGTCTGGAAATCGCGTTGCCAGGGGGTGATGTAATCGTGGGTGGGTTCAGCAGCGGGCGCGAAATAGTAAGGATTTTCGGGGTATTGTTCGTGCAAATCGGCATGTACCTGGGGCAACCAGCGTTGATAAATGGCGATCCGTTGTTGCGATTCCTTTTGCGTCACCCAGGCCCAATCGCGGTTCAAATCGTAATAATAATGGTTTACCCTTCCGCCGGGCCAGGGTTCCTGATGCTCGCGGCTGTCAATTTGGGGATTTGGAATCAGGTTACTTACGCCCCGGTGCCAATGGGTATATCGGTCATAACCATCCGGGTTAAGGGAAGGATCGATGATGACCACCGTGTTTTTGAGCCATTCGCGTATTTTAGGGTCCGTTTGTGTCGCCAGGCGCCAGGCCAATTCCATGCTGCATTCCGCGCCGGAAGGTTCGTTGCCGTGTACCGACATGCTGATCCAAACAATGGCGACCGGCGCATCCGTACCGGGTTTGCCTGGTAGCATACCCGCAAGTTTTAGGTTGTTAAGCCTTATTTGCTCTAATCGGGCGATGTTTTCGGGTGTCGAAAAAAAGGCCAGGCGCAAGGGACGATCTTCCGCGGTCGTTCCATATTGCTCCAAACGCATGGTTGTGGCTGAATTGACGGCCAATTGATCAAAATATGCGGTCAATTGATGGTGTGGTGTAAACTGTTCCCCCAAGGGGCGACGTAAAAAAACATCGGGGCTTTGCGCCGTATTTTGCGCGTAAAGACCAATGTTTAACCAACATAACAGACAGAGCAGCAGAATTCGGCGCATGTTTGAACGAAACCTGAGGACATGTTTCGTTCGAAGACAAAACATGTTAAGTGTTTGAAGATATACCAAGATTAAAATGGATTTGAAGGATGCAAATTATTTGCCTTCAGACAAATAACGGGCCTGTTTTATCCAATTGCCTCTTCAAGATCGGGTAATTTGCCAAAACGTCGCAAGGTTGCCAGATGCGAACGCAAAGCCGAGCCAAATGTAGGATTCTCCAAATAAGGAACCCCAAATTCTTCGGCTGTTTCTTTTACGATCGGTGCGATTGCCGGATAATGCACATGGCAAACACGCGGAAACAAATGGTGCTCCACCTGGAAATTCAAGCCGCCTACATACCAAGACAGCCATTTATTACTTCTGGAGAAATTGACCGTTGTATTGAGTTGGTGAATGGCCCATTCGTTTTCAATATTGCCTTCCGCATTGGGCAGCGGATGGCTGGTGCCTTCCACCGTGTGTGCCAACTGGAAGATTACTGTAAGGATCACGCCTGCAATAAAATGCATCAACAAAAATCCACACAACACGGTTACTAAGTCGGAAGTACCCAGGATAAACACCGGCAAACCAATCATAATGGTAAAATATACCACCTTGAGGATGACGATCCGGGTCATGGCGATGGTGTTTTCTTTCGCGCTTTTTTGGTTTACACCATTGCGTACATAGCGGCGGAACTGTACAAAGTCCTTGGCAACAATCCAGTACAAACTCATAATGCCATAAAATGCAAAAGCATACAAAAATTGAAACCGGTGAATCTTTTTTACTTCTGTATGGGGCGAAAAGCGCAAAATGGCTTTGTCGTCAATATCATCGTCCATGTGAACCACATTGGTATAGGTGTGGTGCAACAAATTATGCTGAAAACGCCAGTTGAAAATAGAGGCACCTAAAAAATTGAGGGAATAGCCCATCATTTGGTTTACCCAACCCTTGGAAGAATATGCGCCGTGGATGGCATCATGCATTACACTCATGCCGATACCTGCAAGTCCGATACCCATGAGGCTCCACATACCCAACTCCATTCCACCCGACATGGGTACGGTAAGCATGAGGACAAATGGGGTGAAATAAACGACAAAGAGTACAATGGATTTGACGACCATCGTCGTATTGGCATGCGGGGAAAGGCCTGTTTGTTTGAAATACTGGTCAACACGCGCTTTTAAGGTGTTGAAAAACATTCTTTTTTCCGGGTCAACAAATTTGACCTTCTCTTTCATTTGAATAGTTGCCATGCTGTTTTGATAAATGCTGTTTAAATATAAGCCCACTGATAATCAGTATATTTCAGTGGGCCTTATTTGAAAATTACTGCACGTTCAATTGCTGGTGTTGTCGGGAGGCGGACAAAACTACGCAACAAATACGATAAACGGTGAAAGGAGAGGCCGAAATTTCGGAAGGCAGGCGCTTATCTGGAATCATTCAACAATACAAATGCAGATAAGTTGTGGGGTAGGGATGTGGGGAGAAAAGCTTATGCGGTTTTGGTATGGGTGGTTTATACCCAGATTTAAATGGATTTGAAGGATGGATGGATAAAAAAAATGATTTTCAATGGATTAGAAGCCAAGTGTTTTCATAACCACTTTGCGTTGGCTGTATCAGGATTAATTTGGTTGTTTTAAACATATAAGCGCTCATTTTATCTATGAATTGACGTAAATTTCGACCTTGAAATGACGCACGTATATTTTTTTAAACATGTACAACCAAATTGCCGGAAAAAGACTGCCCCGCATTGAAGCGCTTAGCGATGGTGTATTCTCCATTGCCATGACGTTTTTGGTGTTCAACCTTAAGGATCCGTTGGCTGCCACCCCGGCCACCGAAGAAGCATTGTTGGGTGCTTTGTGGAGCATTGCCCCCAATATTAGTTCGTTTTTCTTGAGTTTTATGACTTTGGGTATTTTTTGGACAGGCCATTCCACCCAGTTTGATTACCTGGAACGTTCGGATCGAAACCTGTACTGGCTCAATCTGTTTTTCCTAATGTTTGTTGCGTTGTTGCCGTTTACGACCTCCATTTTGGGCGGTCATATCGACAATAAAGTGGCCGTTATTTTATACTGGCTCAATATTTTAGCCCTTGGCCTGGCCCTGTTGCTGCACTGGAATTATGCTTACCGTAAAAAATTGTTGGCGCTGGATGAAACCAATGCCATGCAGGTACACAAAGCAATTCGGCAGCGTATTATTTATGCACAGGCTTTTTATGGTTTAGGCGCTGCGTTGTGTTTTGTACATCCTTTTTTGAGTTTGGTGGTGATATTTGCGATTCAACTCAATTATGCTTTTGGGATTTTTTCTAGGAAATAGAAGCGTTTCGATTTAAACAATACTGCTCGGTTTTATTGATTTCAGACTTTTAACCATTTGGTTAAAAAAGATCCGAAAAAGTTTGCACATCTAAAACCCACACCCTTATATTTGCCCCAGTTAACCAAATGGTTAAAAAACGGATGCGCGCAACAGAAATGACACCAAACGATAAGACGAATGATTCGACAGAGCAAAAGATTTTTGACGCAGCCCATGAGCTGTTCGTTCAAAAAGGGTTAGACGGTGCCAAAATGCAGGAGATCGCCGATCGGGCGGGCATAAACAAGGCTTTATTGCATTATTATTATCGCACCAAAGATAAATTGTACGAAATGGTTGCAAAATCCATCATTCACCAAGGCATTCCGATTATTCAAAAAACGATTGAGTCGGATTTGCCTTTAGAGGAAAAAATCATCAAATTTGTTGATTTTTACATCGATTTGATTCGAAGAAACCCTTTTATTCCTTTGTTTATCATTTCAGAAATGAATAAACACCCCGAACAGTTTATAGAAAAAATACTGCCCGCGCGGCTTCCACGCCCCGAAATTTTTCTGAAACAAGTGGAAGATGCTGTGGCGGCCGGTACGATTCGACCTGTAAACCCACAACACTTGTTGCTCAACATCATCTCTTTGTGCGTGTTCCCTTTCGTGGCACGCCCAATCATGCAAATGGTGCTTGGGATGCAAAAAACCGAGGCCGATCAATTTCTGAAACAACGAAAAACAGAAGTAACGGAATTCATTTTTGCTGCATTACGCCCCCGATAAAAGGGCTTTTTTTTGCACCTTTATTAACCAAACAGTTAAACCATTCTTCTAAATATGCGCTATTTTTTCTTGTTTGCCTGCTTCATTTGGGTACACGCACCATTGCGCGCTGGCGACACCCTCACCCTTGCTCAATGCAGGGCACTCGCCGTGCAAAACAGTCCGTTGCAACAAAAAAAAGGCTTGGCTGAAAGCACCGCAGCCCTGCAACTCCGCTCTTTGGAAAGCAACAACCTGCCTAAAATCAATTTAGGGGCCCAGGCGAGCTGGCAAAGTGATGTGTTCGGGCTGCCGATCAGTTTTCCAGGCGTAGAAATCCCGAAAGTGCCCAAAGACCAGTACAAACTAACGGCGGATGTGTCGGAACGCATCTGGGACGGCCGCCTCAACCGCACGCTTTCCGAGCAAAAAAGCCTCGAAAAGGAACTTACGCTGGCCCAAACCGAGGTGGATGTTTACCAACTCCGCGAACTGGTTACCGACCTTTATTGCAAAGCCCTCTTGCTCCAGGAATCGGCTGCGGTACTGGAAAGTGCTAAAAAAGACCTCGAACAGCGCTTAAAACAGGCCGAAGCCAGTATCGCAGAAGGTATTGCCTTGCGTACCACAGCCGATCAAATTCGGATCCAATTGCTGAAAAACGACCAGCAAATTGCCACAACCGCTGCCGATTTTAAAACCTTGCTGGAACTTCTGGCCATCTGGATCGGTCGCCCGGCCGCCGATTTTTCCATTACAGCACGCAGCCTTGCACCGCCTGTTGCTCCCACGGTTTTCAATCGACCAGAGTATCATTTATTCGAGGTACAGGCAAAAAACCTGCAATTGAACAAAAGCCTGCTGCAACAACGCACCCAACCGCGGCTTGATGCTTTTGCACAAACTGGCTTGGGCAATCCCAATCCCCTGAATTTCTTTGATCAAGGTTTTAAACCCTTCTTGCTCATAGGATTACGCGCTGCCTGGACGCCGATCGACTGGGGCAATACCAAACGCGACCAACAAGTGCTCGATCTTCAGGCAAAAAACATCGAAGTGCAAAAAGCGAATTTTGAACAACGCCTGCAAGCTTCCTTGCAACGCGATCAGCAGGATGCCCTCAAATACCAGGCTTTGCTCAAACAGGACGACGAAATCATTGCCTTACAAGCCGACATTATCAGCCGGGCCGATGCACAATTGCAAAACGGGGTGATGACCGCGACCGATTATTTGACGCAACTCAATTTGCTGACCCAGGCAAAAATTACCCGCAAAACCCATGAAATGCAGGCTTTGCAGGCGCGTGAACTCCAATTGGCCAAAAATGGCGACCAGTAGGTATTTCCCATTCAATTTCAACTCAAACATCACTGTTAAATTCAAATAAAATGAAACCATTGTATTTTTCCTTTGTGGCCCTGGCGCTCCTGGCGCTTTCTTGCCAACGCTCAGCCCCCAAAGCAGATGCTTATGGCAATTTTGAAGCAGATGAACTGATTGTTGGCGCGGAAGCATCGGGCAAAATCATCCAATTTTCCATTGAAGAAGCCCAAACCCTGAACGCAGGTACGGTAGTCGGCCGCATCGACTCGACCCAATTGGTATTAAAAATTGCCCAATTAAAGGCCAATATCCGTGCAGTTGCGGCAAAAAGTCCGGCAATAGCGGCCCAATTGGCTGTATTTGAAAAACAACTCAACGCCAACAAACAACAATTGGCTACGCTGCAGCGCGAAAAACAACGCATTGAAAATTTGCTGAAAAAAGACGCGGCGGTGCCCAAACAACTTGACGATTTGAACGCTCAAATTGAACAGGTGCAACGCCAAATGGACGTCGTAAACGAACAACGCAGCGCCTCGGATGCCAACCTGAATACGCAAAAAAATGGCCTTTTAGCCGAAATTTTGCCCATTCAGGATCAAATTGCACAAATTGAAGATCAAATTGCTAAATGCAAAATCGTCAACCCGATTGATGGTACGGTGCTCACCAAATTGGCCGAAGCCGGTGAAGTCACGTCTTTTGGCAAACCCTTGTATAAAATCGCCAATTTGCAACAAATCATCCTGCGCGCGTACGTGGCGGGCGACCAGTTGGGCAGCATCAAAGTAGGCCAGGAAGTGAAAGTATCGATTGATGGTCCGGACAATACCATGCGCGATTTTACTGGTAAAATTAGTTGGGTGTCGTCTAAAGCGGAATTTACCCCCAAAATTATTCAAACCAAAGACGAACGCGTCAATTTAGTGT
Source organism: uncultured Bacteroidota bacterium (assembly GCA_903905445.1). Classification (GTDB taxonomy): domain Bacteria; phylum Bacteroidota; class Bacteroidia; order Chitinophagales; family Saprospiraceae; genus M3007. The sequence continues at coordinate 3,216 of CAIVGO010000527.1, read as the reverse complement.
ACGCCATCAAAATCCTGGTACCCAACGATGGAACCCTGAAAATCGGCATGCCTGCAGAAGTGCATTGGTCGGCACCGAAGTAATCCCCAAACGTGCATTTTTTTCGCAGTCGCATCAAAATTCCAGGCATGCAAGCAATTGTTGTTGAACAAATTACAAAATCCTACGGACCCAAAGGCGCGGTCAAGGCGCTGGACGGTATCTCGTTTTCGGTGGACAAAGGCGAATTGTTCGGGATTATTGGCCCGGATGGCGCCGGGAAAACCTCGCTCTTGCGCATTTTAGCCACCCTGATCCTGCCCGATGCGGGGGAAGCCTACTTGCAAGACCTGCACGTGGTGCGCGATTACAAGCGCCTGCGGTCGTTGCTGGGGTATATGCCGGGCCGTTTTTCGCTTTATCAGGATTTATCAGTCCAGGAAAACCTCTCGTTTTTCGCCGCCGTTTTCGGTACCCGCATTGAAGACAATTACGAGCTGATCAAAGATATTTATGTGCAATTGGAGCCCTTTAAAAATCGCCGGGCGGGTGCGCTTTCGGGTGGGATGAAGCAAAAATTAGCCCTTTGTTGCGCTTTAATCCACAAACCCGAGGTGCTGTTGCTCGATGAACCCGGTACTGGCGTAGATCCGGTTTCCCGCAAAGAATTTTGGGATATGCTGCAACGGCTCAAAAGTTGGGGCATCACCATCTTGGTAAGCACCCCCAACATGGATGAAGCGGAATTGTGTGATCGTGTGGCGCTGCTGCACAATGGACGTATCCTCGCCATGGACACACCTGCGGGCATCCGCGACAGTTACGACCGGCCACTGTTTGCCGTGCGTTCGGCCGATATGTACCGCTTGATCCAGGATTTGCGCCATTGGCCGGGCGCTTACAGTTGCTATGCTTTTGGCGAATATGCCCATCTTGCTTTGCACCAAAGTTTACAAGGGTTTGATAAACAAGCAGATACAGTTATGGCTGAACTGCAACAATACCTCGAAAGTCATCACCACACCGGAATCGAAGTATTGCGCGCCGCACCAGGTGTGGAAGATTGTTTTATAGCAAGTACCAAAGACCGTTAAAAACCGAACACCATGGAAGAACATGTAATTTTTACAGATAAACTGACCAAAACCTTTGGGCCTTTTACGGCAGTTAACCAGATTTCTTTTGCAGTGGAAGCGGGCGAAATCTTTGGTTTTCTCGGCGCCAACGGTGCGGGCAAAACCACGGCCTTGCGTATGTTGTCGGGCTTGCTCAAACCGACCAGCGGCATTGCTATGGTAGCAGGCGTAGATGTGATGCGCCATCCCGAACAGGTAAAACGCCGCATTGGGTACATGAGCCAGAAATTCAGTTTGTATGAAGACCTCACCATTCGGGAAAATATTCGGTTTTATGGCGGTATTTATGGCCTTTCGGTGCAAACCATCCGGGAAAAGACCAAAAAACTAGTGGATAAACTGGAATTAGGGGCCCATGTGGATGAGTTGGTGTTGCGTTTGCCCTTGGGCTGGCGTCAGAAACTGGCCTTGTCGGTAGCGATGCTGCACGAACCCCGCATTGTGTTTTTGGATGAACCCACCAGTGGGGTAGACCCGCTCACCCGTCGGCAGTTTTGGGACCTCATTTACGAAGCCGCAGCCGATGGCGTGACTTTGATGGTAACCACCCACTACATGGAAGAAGCAGAATATTGTAACCGTGTGAGCATGATGGTCGATGGGAAAATAGAAGCCCTGGATACACCGGGTCAGTTGAAAAAGACCTACCACGCGACCAGCATGGACGAAGTATTCCGCAAACTGGCGCGCGGATAAAAAGATTGATCATCAAAGGCTTATCTCAATAACCTATCGATATGAACAGATTTTCGGCTTTTATCATCAAAGAATTCCGGCATATCCTGCGCGATCGCCGCACCTTGCTCATTTTGTTTGGGATGCCGATGGCCCAGGTGCTTTTGTTTGGTTTTGTGTTGACCAACGAGATCAAAAACGCCGCGATTGCCATTGTCGATCCATCCAAAGATGCGCAAAGCACTGCTTTGATTCAAAAATTAGCCTCCAGCGGATATTTTCGCATTGAAAAGAATTTGGAGGCCGCCAGTCAATTAGATCCCGCTTTTAAAGAAGGTAAAATCAAATTGGCCGTGGTTTTTCCACCTGATTTTGCCCGGCAATTGGACCATGATGGCAGCGCGCCCATTCAGTTGCTCGGCGACGCATCCGATCCGAACACCGCAACGACCTTGATCAATTATGCTTCCAATATTATCCAGGATTTTTCGACCCAAAGAAAGGCGGAAGCTGTATTGCCCTATCAAATAGAGGTGCAAACCCATATGTTGTACAATCCGGAATTAAAGGCGGTGTACAGTTTTGTGCCGGGCGTAATGACCCTCATTTTGATGCTGATTTCGGCCATGATGACCAGCATTACCATTGCCAAAGAAAAAGAATTGGGCACCATGGAAGTGCTGTTGGCCTCCCCTTTAAAGCCAATTCAGATTATTTTGGGCAAAACCACGCCTTATTTGGTGCTTTCGTTTATAAATGCCATCATCGTGGTGCTCATTGGGGTGTTCGTTTTTGGGATGCCGATTCGGGGGAGTATTTTGTTATTAGGCCTGGAAAGTGCGCTGTATATGTTCGTCGCCTTGTCGCTGGGAATTTTAATCAGCACCCGCGCTGCCACCCAGCAAGCCGCCTTGTTTATGTCGGCCCTGGGCCTGTTGATGCCCACGATGTTGCTTAGCGGCTTCATTTTTCCGCGCGAAAGCATGCCCTACGTGTTGCAGGCATTGGGCAATATTATTCCGGCCACCTGGTTCAACCAGATCATCAAAGGTGTGATGATCAAAGGCGCGGGCATTGAAGTGCTATGGTTTCAAACTTGTGTGTTGGGCGTCATGGCCATAGTGTTTGTAGTATTGAGCATGCGCAATTTTAAGGATCGTTTGTAAAACGCCTTTCCATCCCAATTTCGAATTTTAAACTATTAAAATATGCGTACCGTTTTTTACCTCGTTCAGAAAGAATTCCTGCAAATTTTCAGGAACAAAACCATGTTGCCCCTCATCCTGGTGATGCCTATTTTTCAGATGTTGCTGCTTTCTTTTGCGGCCAATTACGAGGTAAAAGACCTGAAAATCAGCATCATCGACCATGATTTGTCGACGGCTTCGCGGCAATTGACCGGGAAATTTGCGGCCAGCCCCAATTT
>CAIVGO010000526.1 GCA_903905445.1 uncultured Bacteroidota bacterium | reverse complement strand
TCGGTGGTAGCATCGGCAATTGGGGCGGCAGATTTTGGCTTTTTTTGCAACCAGAAAAAACCAAAACCTGCCAAAATGCCCAATAATAGCCACATAATCCAGGCTTTCCCGGCCCAAAAGGATGGCTGAGTTGTTACACCCAAAAAAGTGATTTCTAAATAATGACAGCCTTCTGGCATGATGCGCCCACCACAAGGCACGCTTTTTTGTTCCAAATAATCCGATTGGTGGTAACCCAGTTCCAGGGTGGCGTCGAAACAATTGCGCACCGCCACTTCATAAGGCGTTTGAATGCCGTATACATTCAGCGAGGCCTGTAAAAGCGCGGGCAGCGAATCGTACTGAAAAGGATGTTCCAGCATCACCTGCCATACCCCCGGATCCACTTGCTTAACCGAAGGGATACGACTTTTGCCATCACCCGATGCACGCAGAAGCCCATCGGCCGTGCGGCGCAGCGCGAGGTTCACTTTTGCTGGCGGTAAATCGTCCTGCGCTACATTTGGCGTAGCGGGCAAAAACCAGGCGACCAAAAACAGGGCTAAAAGTGGCCAAAAACGCATATTCTTTAAAAAACGAACCCTAAGCATGCCTCAAAAATAGCGCTTTTTTAACAGCCACCACTTGGTATGGCATAAATTACGTTACCTGAAACGTACATTCTGAAAGACATTCCTTTGGCATTAAAGACCAATTGCCAGGTTTTGCCTTGGTCGGCGGTGCGGTAAATGCCGGTATCAAAGCTGCAAAACAGATATTTGCCCACTTGCGCCATATCAAAAAGATCCTTGGCCTCAGCCAAACTTTCGTCCATGTCGTATTGATCCTGAATCGGGAACAGGTTGTTTTCCAGGCGTTGCCAATTTTTTCCACCATCTTTTGATACGCGCAAACGGTTGGTGATACCGCCCGGATTGGGTTTTTCAATGTCCACGGTGCCCTGAATGGTGAACAACTGATCGTCTAAGCGTCCGGTATTTTTGGACATAATATTTTCGAACAAGCTAGTAACCCAGGTTTCACCGCCATCAGTAGAGCGTAAAACGCCTTTTTCCCCGCCTGCAATCAAGGCGCCATCGGCCTCCACAAAATTTAAAATCATACCGCCTTCATAGACCGTTTTCCAGCTATTGCCACCATTTACTGATTTGTAAATGCCGTGATCTGTACCCACCAACAAGGTGTTTTCCACAGTCAACATGGCCGTGCGGATCGATTTGTCTTTCAAGTTATTGCTGAGTACTTTCCAAATGTCGGTACCAATCAGGTTTTGAAAAAGCCCCGAATCATACGTGCAAGCAAGCATGCCTTTCGGATTTGAAACCAGTGCGTAAATAGGACCATACAAGAAAAATTCTTTTTCCCAAGTCGGCTTCGAAACATTGGTGCGCATGTGGTACAAGCCTTTTCCTGTACTTGCGAAAATGGTATTGTTTTGGAAAGTTAGGCCCTCAATGAACATACCATTAGGCATTCCAGCGCTGATATCTTGCCAGGTTTCCCCTATATCCGCCGATTTAAAAATAACATTCAGGGTGGCAGCGGGGTCTGGTTCGTCCTCGTCCTCCATGTTTTTATCGGCGCTTTGTCCGAGATTCGCCGTCAGGGATTGGACCGATAAGGGGTCTTGCTGACAGGAATAGAAAGAAGGGAGACATACTAACAAGGCAATCAAATGGATTTGCATGACTTTGTAGTGGTTGGTGAAACAATGGGACAAATGTAGGAGCCGTCATGATCCCGGGCGTTTTTTGGGTGTAAAACGATGTAAAGGAATTGTAAAAGGGTGGTTTTTTAAATTAAAAACGCCGTTGATGCCTCAAAATGGCAACAACGGCGTGCAAACGGCCTAAAATTTCGGGTCTGTTTTATAATTCCTGCGGTTTCACAATCTGGAAAATCCGCGAAAGGTTGAATCCGAATCGAATTTGACCTTTAAACCAGTTTCCATTTGCATCGCTAATAAAGGCACGTTCGTTCATGCCCACCGCATTGGAAAAATGCAGTTGGAACACGTGACCTCCGGTTTCAATATCCACTCCAATCGAAAGTGGGTTATAATTGACGTTGGTGGGGAACCGGTTGAGCAGGTAACTATAATCCCAGGTGATCGCCATGCGCTTGGTCACTTTTACCCGGCCGCCAAAACCGATGGCGAACAAATCATTGGGTGTCAAGTTATTTTCAACGATATTATTATGTACAAGGGTCGGCGCGCATTGTACGGTGAGCCATTCATTGAATTTACGGCCAAGGATGATACTGTGGTAATAACCCAGGCGTCGTGAAAAAGTGGTTGGGATGGCCTCCACCCCGGTCACATCTTTCAGGCCATTGATGGTGATGCCACTTACCCACACCAACGAAATGGGCATCGTTCTTTTGCCGGTAGATTGCCATAAAAAGCGGTATTTTATAAAACCGTCTACCTCTTTTTTAGACGTGCTGCGGCCCACACCGACCATAAAGTTCGGGCTGATGCCATAGTCGAGGCCAAGGCGCATGCTGGCTTGGTCGAGGCCAAAAAGTTGGTAAGCGCCGCCCGAAACAGGACCAAATCGGTGCAAAATGCGAAAATCCATCGTCCCTTTGTGCAGCATTTCCATGCTATGTGAATTGATTACCCGTGGACTTTTGAAGGCATATTGCACATGTTCGGTAGTTTGCGCATCGCCCAGGAGGTTGAGCAAATCTTCGTTGGGATCTTTTTTTTGCGCTTGGGCTTGTCCGGCAAGACAAAGCACCAGGAGTATGTATATTGAAATTCTCATTTTGTATAATTTTTAGGATCAGTTATTGGGCGCACCGGCATCGATCCAGCCTTTGATAATAGAAATATTGCAATCGGACAGTTTGTTGCCGTTTTGAGGCATGGGCGAAATACCGCCGGTATGTTCAATAGATTTTAGGAGGGTACCATCCGAAACCGTGGCTTTTACCCCACTGAAGGTAGCATAACTGATGTTGCCCGACCCGGAGGTTGTCCCATGGCAGCCATTGCAATAGGTATCGAGGATGGGTTTTACGGCAGTGCTGTATTTGGTATCAGTATTGTTGCAGGTCATCGTATCCACGCAGGTGGTATTTAAGGCGCCGTCGTTAATCCATTGAGCCACATTGGTCAATTGCGCATCGCTGAGCCGGTTGTAGGGTGCGGGCGGCATACGACCAGCAACCGTGACCATCACCCGGTACACGTCGCTTTTGCGGTAATCGCCGGGTTGAATGCCGTGTTTTACGATACTTTCATAAGTAGTAAAGTCGTAACCGGCTTCTCTGTCCTGGCTATTGTGACAACCACTTTGGGTGCAATTAGACTGAAAAACGGGGAGTACTTTGCTTTCGAAGCAAACCCCGCTTAGGTCCTGGATGTGTTCGCGGGTACAAAAAGGGGCGGTTATTACGGCCATTAGCAGTAAAATGCCCAAAAAAAGTGGTAGTTTCATCGTTTATGTTGTTGGAAGGTAATCGGATGCAACAAGCTAAACGAGCAAAATCGCAGTAGGGTTGCGTGGCGCAAGTGTATTGTTGTTTGAATGGGGGGTATTTTTTATCATTGGTAGTGTGGGGAATAGGGGGATTTGTGGTAAGGATCTTCAGGTGGATAAAACCCAAAATGCAAATGCTTGGTGGTTTTGCTTTTGAGAATTATCTTTGTTGATTGGGGGATTACTTCTGCGTATATTTACGCAATGGCTGTTAAACAACTCCCAAAGCACCTCGATCCTTAATTTTTAAAACCGACCAATGAAAACTAAAATTCTAACAACCCTGGCTGTCTTAATCTTATTTATACTTCCATTTTTGACAGGAATTTTAATAGGCAAATATTCGCCCTATATGGAAGGTAACAGTTTTCAGACTTATGTAATAATTTTGACGGTTGTTTCAATTGTTATTACCGCTACGGTATTATTAGTTTTCAAATACATTCTCCCATCCTTTGAAAGAATTGGAATACTACTTTTTCTACTAATATGCCCAATTATAGGTATAATTGGCTTAGTTGCACCGCCTGACCTCAGTCTTAAAATGCTTGAACACCCCGAACGGGAACATTTGAGGTATATTTTACTCTTTATCGCAGCGATACTTTTTGGCGTTTTTATTTTATTGCTGTTTAGGAGTGATTCCTTAAAAGTTAAAAACACAGAAAGATGGATCTTGGCCCTTGTTTTTATCCTTGCCCTTGCAGAATTTTTTTGGGAGTTCACACACCATTACTTATATCCAGAAGGACTAAGAGCATGGATAGACCAGGGTAAAAGTGTGGAAGAATTTGGCAAAAATTATGACAATTTTAGTATCATTAGAATTGGCGTAATTGGGCGGTATATTCAATTCATATCCATCATTTGGCTTTCATTGCATCTCTATAAATTGCGACAAATCAAAATATGGAGCCCCATTTTAGTCATTATATTTAGTTTATTAGGTATTACTTCAGCAACCGTTATTTATATTACTGAAATGAACATTCCGAAAGGCTTTGAACTTTTATTTCTATTCTTTATTCCTGGGATACCATTTTTATTGTTGTATTGGTTAGGGATAGCGCTCTTGACAAACTTCAAGAAACGTGAATTTGCAACCTAGGAACTGAGTCATTGCAACACGACGCACAATCATATTCACGAAATCAGACATTGAGAAAATGATTAAGAAGTATTCCGTTTTAATAGCAATGACCTTTTCATTGATTTTGCTGGGTATAGCGATTTCAATTTATCCAGGAGGCACCTATCAAGACAAAAATTCTGTTGGTTTTGACTGGTCAAATAATTATATAAGTAACTTGTTTGAAGCGAATGCATTAAACGGTGCTCAAAACACGTCCAGAATTTGGGCCTATTTAGGCATGTTTGTTTATTCAATCAGCTGTGCTATTTTTTTTGTTAACATGTCTGAAAAAATACCCGAAAAGAACTTTAGAAATATTATTAAATACACGGGTATACTTATCATGCCTTTTACGTTCTTAATCGCAACACCATGGCATGATTTAATGCTCAATATTTCAAATTTTTTATTTTGGAATTGTATTGTTGCTATTACGGTCTTTATTTTTATGACCAAACTTCATTTTTTTAAAATATACAGTGTCCTTTGCCTGCTTATTTTCTTTTACGCTGTTTACATCCATACCTCCAGTAATTGGGATTTATTGCCAATTGTTGCAAAAGTAAATTCGATTAGTGCTATCTTTTTAATTTTGGGCCTTGAGTATTTTACGGATGTGGAAGATTTTGCGCATATTAAACCTGGGAGACGAGATTGAAAATGAAAGTAAATTTCGACCTAACAGACAATTATGCATTAAATTATGAAGGACAGCACATCGACCTTCATAACAATTTTGATTTTGCTGGTTTTGTTTACAAGGTTGCTGACAGAGAGATTAAACTACATTGGAAAAAATCAAACGGTGACTGGGTTGACAAAAACGAGTTTTCAAGTCTGGTTTTGACCCATAAAGGAGTAACCTTTCTGAGTGTAGTTAGCCAAGACGAAAAAAACACATTTAAAGACAGTAGTTGTTTAGGAGAAATTACATTTTTTCCATCAACGGAAAGAGGAATAAATGACAGCATTATTCCACAACCAAAACCAAAGGACGGAGACGACATTCTTTACTTTTTTGAAAATGGGCAATTAATACGGATACATTGCGAACAGATAGAATTCGGAATAAAAATGCCAAACGAAGATTTCTGACAATAATTTTGGCTAAAGTAACTTGATAGAAGGCAAAATAGGTTAGCAGCAACCGTAATATAATACCACTGTCAATGCGAACATTAACTATTAGTTTGCTTTTTACGCTTTTCTTTGGACAGGTTAGCCTTGCACAGACCGACAGTATAGGCTTTGCCAGAATTGTAAAGACAAACATCAATTATAAGTATTTTACAATAGCGGACGACAAATTTTTTGCAATTAATGATAGCGGACAAGTAGTTGTTTGGGACTTGAACAAACTTGATACCATCCAATTTGCACATAATAATACATCATTTCGTTATACAGCAATCAGCAAGGATAGACAGAACCATATCTTTATCGGAACAAACAAGGGCAAAATTTATAAAGTCAATCCTTCCGACTTATCGTATTCGCTGTTCCTTGACGACAAACATTCCGTTCATGCAATTTGCTTCAACGCTGACAACAAAATGTTTCTGATTGTTCCTTATGCTGTTTATGAACCTTCCACTAAAAAGCATTGGAATAAATTTAGGCACGAAAAGAATGGAATGATCGTCAGAAAAAAAGTCCTTGGTTTATTTTGGAGGAAAACCAAAAAATATTTTGATATGCCTCAATTAACGTTCATGGATAACCAAGACAGAATTTGGATGACAAGTAGTTTTGGTGAGTTTGGCGGTTCATTACAACTTTTTGATACGAGGAAAAGAAAAAAACTTAATGCTAAATTTGAGGGGCTTGATATGGGACTGTTTTTTCCAAAATCTGTTTTTAGCGACAACAACGGAAATATCTACATCACTTCGGGTTTACAACATTTCATGAATGGTGGAGAGATTTATAAAATTGATAAGCATAGAACTGTAATAAAGATATATGACAGCGAAGATTATATAGACACGACTAAAAACATATTTTTGGATGCAGGTATTTTTGTGGGACCAGGTGCTTACAGCAAAGGAGACAGTTCAATTTACTTTGCAACAACAAGGGGCTTTTATAAAGCAGCTTTGCCATCAACAGGAAAACTTCAAAACCCGCAATTAATGTTTAATCCGGCTTTGCGTTGGGAAAGAGAACCTCTTGCAATTGGTGCTGGCATGACAATTAGACGAATGGAATTCACGGCAGACAACAAACTAGTATTCCTGACAACAAATGAAGGTATCGGAATTTACAGGGAAGGAAAACTGATACTACTAAAATAAAAACAGCAGCAGCCTCTAAAATGGCATTGCCGAAATAGGGGAAGACGAGCACCTTCAACAATTGTGCAACCATGAAACATTAGTGCTAATGGCAGATGACTATTTTCAAGCTTAATTCCCCCCCTCTATTTTATCCCAAACTTCACATAAGCAGTTACGTAAATTCGAATTTTCTGAAACTGGATATCATCTTCCCCATCTGCATGCACTCGAACGCCATCGATGTAATAATTCGTCACCTTATCGCGGCTACCTTTTATATTTATTTCGTTGCCCTTTGAATAGGGTACATCATTGATCACATTGACGATCAACGGCTTACCCGTTTGTTCCCCAATGGCGTTGAGCAGGTAATCCGCTTTTTCTTTAGCATCCTGGATTGCTTTGATACGAACGGTCTTTTGCAAACTGTCTCTTTTTGAGTGACTTACATCATTTACAAAGGCATCGGCAACTTTCAGGTTATCCAATGCATCGAGTACCTTTCCTAAGGTTTCAGCGTCAGGCAAAAGCAATTCATAATCTTTGCGCGTAAGTACCGCTTTTTGGTTTCTGCGCATTTTTACAAAATTGGCATGGGCGTCTGCCAGGGAAAGTTTGTCGGTGGGAATTCCGAGGGTTGAAAGGGCCGTTTTGAGTTCGGTTTCCTGCGCGTCTACGGTGATCTTTGTTTTATTTTGGTATCTTTCTTGCAAACTAATGCGCAGGTAAATTTGATCGGGAATGATCAGTAATTCTGCGGTACCAGTCGATTCGATGTAGGGTACAAATTCAGGTATTTCGGATTTCGTTTGGGCGTTTAAGGTCAGATTGGCGATCAGAAGTGCGATCAAAAGTGCTTGGGTACGCATGGTGACGGTGATTTGTGGTGTTGCAATATTGCGCTTTATAGGAAACGTGTTTGGGGGCAATATTCGTTCACTTTGGTACGGGAATTTTTACTACGTTATCAGATTGGATTACTTGAACTTCAAACGGCTAACCCCAGCGTTTATATTGTCTCAAATTGTTACAAAAAATGCGATCAAAAAAATAAAATATTGTCACAAATATTTACTAAATTTGTGACGAATAAAAATGAAAAAACAACAACAAAATATTGAAAAACAGGTACTTGCAAGCATGAAAAAATCTGGCAAGGGTAAGCTGTTTTTTCCAGAGAACTTTTCGAGCCTTGCAAGTACAGCCGCTATTCGCAAAGCACTGCAACGACTCACCGAAAATAATGAAGTGGTTCGTATTGCCCAGGGCATTTACACCATACCTGAAATAGATACTTTAATCGGGCCGGTTAATCCAGGTATAGAAGATATTGCAATGGCCATAGCCAAAAGAGACAAAGCAACCATTGTCCCTACAGGCGTGTATGCACTCAACCGATTGGGTTTAAGTACACAGGTTCCACTCAATATTGTCTACTTAACCAATGGGGCAGCCCGAAAAGTAAAAATCGGAAAACAAAGTATTAAGTTTAAAAAAACAACACCCAAAAACCTACTGGCAAAAGGCCCTATCAGCAGTTTAGTAATTCAGGCACTTAGAGCCATTGGTAAAGACAAAGTGAGCAAACAGGAACTGGATAAAATTTATATACTACTGAAAAAAGAAAAGCCACAGCACCTGCAACACGATATGAAATTGGCTCCGGTATGGATTGCTGATATTTTGAAAAAAGCCCTATTTATCGAACAATGAAAGAATGGCTGCAATTAGATAAAGCGCAAAAGTTGAGAATATTTGAACAAATACGTTCTAATACGGGGTTGCCTGTGCAGGCGATAGAAAAGGACTGGTGGGTGGTGAAAACACTGGAATTGGTATTTCAAACGTCCATTGCACCGCATACTGTATTTAAAGGTGGTACTTCACTTAGTAAAGCCTGGGATTTAATTGACCGATTTTCGGAAGACATTGATTTGGCCTTAGACAGAAAGTTTTTAGGTTTTGATAAAGCAATGACTGGGGCGCAGGTAAGCAAATTGCGAAAGCATTCTTTTCACTACATATCGGAAATATTTTACCCTGAATTAAAGAGCAAGTTTCAGAAAGCTGGTTTCGACCAGGTAACGGTTCAATTAGGACCAATTAGAGATACCGATCAGGATCCTTTAATTATTGAACTTTATTACCCTGGCATAACAGAATCTGCGGCATACATTCAACCAAGAGTATTGGTAGAAATTGGCAGCCGTTCACTTATGGAGCCACATACACGAAAATCATTTTCATCTTTGGTAGGTGAGCAATACAGAGGCCAGGCATTTGCTGATGCTGCTATTACTATTCCCACAGTTAACCCTGAAAGAACATTTTTAGAGAAAATTTTTTTGCTGCACGAAGAATTTCAAAAAACAGGCGATAAAGTAAGAGTTGACCGACTTAGTCGGCATTTATATGATATTGAAAAAATGATGGACACTCCTTTTGCAGCGGAGGCACTCGCAAACAACGATTTATACAATGGAATTGTAGAGCATCGAAGAGCAATGAATTCTTTAAGAGGTATTGATTATGCTAATCATACGCCTGATAAAATCAACCCGATACCTCCTGCATCTATAATAAATGAATGGAAAAAAGACTATGAAACCATGCAGGAATTTATGATTTATAAAGAGTCGCTTCCTTTTAACAAACTGATTGAACGCATGCAAGAACTAAAAACCCGAATCAATAATCTTTCAAAGGCTCACTGATAACTGTCAACTATGTTCCCGCTCTAACAAGCATAATAAAAAGTAAAATATAGTAAAATGATTCCTCAATGCGTTCTATAGAAAACTTGCTTGGAGGCTTTATTCGTTCACCTTGGTAAAGGAATATTTACCACGGATTACCCAGATTACCACAGATTTAAAAAAGCGCGCGATCTATAAATCTGTGTTAATCCGAGTAATCCGTGGTGCCAAGGGAGCCCTCAAAATCGCATCCAAGGCTTCCCCGCCAGCGCCTGTAAAAACGTAAACGTAGTATAAGCCCCGTACAAAACACCCACCACCACGGTCATCGTAACGTTGCGCAACAGATAATAGGCCAACAGCGGCAAAATCTGCAAAGCATGCATACCCAGGAAATGGGCTACCCGCAAATCGCCGTATTTTCTGCTCCAATTGAGGATTGGAATGCCTTCCGTGAACATGCCTTCCGGTGCACCCACGTTGTGCGAAAGTCGGCCGCCCATCGCAAGCCCTTGCAAGGCGAAGAGCGCAAACAACAGGATGCCCATGCGAATACCCCATAAATAAGCAATCGGCAAGTCGGGAAAAGTGCCTGTGAAAAACCGCAGGCCAATAAGCGCCGTCCACAAGGCAATACCCACTGCGGCCAGGGCCATCAAATTGTACATTACAGCATAAAAAGGACTGCTTATATTGAAATGCGACAATTCCCCGCGGCCGGCTTGCACCACGATGTACCCGTTTTCAAAAGCCAAAAACAGGATCATGCCCCAGGCATACACGTTTAGGTCGGTGCCTCGGGGCAAATACCCCAGGTACCAGGCCATCGTCCAGACAAAAATGGTCGACGACATCAAAAATTTAAACGGTTTATACCAGGCATTTGTGCCCAGCACCTGCGTGGGTTGTACACGCGCGAGCAGGAGACAGGCCACTGCGCCCACCAAACAAAGCAGTCCAAAATAGAACAAGGCTTCATTGCGGTTTTTCAGGGTTTCAAAAAAATAGTTCATACAAAAGGATGGAAAAGATTCAGAAAGAAGGGATTAGGAAGCCGGTGAGGCCAAGTTCTTGTTGATTTTCAGAGTCAGCCAACGGGGTGAAAATCGCGGGGTACTGGTTAAAATCCAGTTCAAAAGGCCGGGTACTTTTACGCCGCTTCCTTGCAGCAAATGTTGCACTGCTTTTCGGGCCACCCATTTCGGATCGGCAGGCGGATTGGCTTTGTAGCCATTGGTTTTCAACATTTCTGCCGTGTTGAAAGGCGTATCAATGGGACCTGGACAAAATGCGCTGATTTGAACCTTGGTGCCCTCCATTTCGGCGCGCAAGGTTTCCGTAAATGATAAAACAAAGGCTTTGGTGGCCGAATAAACGGAATAATACGGAAAAGGTAAAAAGGCGAGGATGGAACTGATGTTCATGATTTTACCATAATTGCGCGTTTTCATATCTTGTACGAAAAGCTTACTGAGCGTTACCACTGAAGCGATATTGAGTTGAATCATCGCCAATTCCTGGTTGAGATCGGTGCGGTCAAAATGCCCATACACGCCACTGCCAGCGTTGTTGACCAGCATGGTGACTTCCAAATTGCGGTTTTTAATTTCCTGATAAAGAGCGATGGCATTGGTTGTTTGCGATAAATCGGTTGCAAAAACATGCGCGGTGATACCGTGTTGGATTTGCAATTCGGATCGCAGCGCTTCCAGTTTTTCCTGGTTGCGGGCTACCAGGATCAGGTTCATTTTTTCAGCCGCGAGATATCGGGCCATTTCAGCGCCTAAACCAGTGGAGGCGCCCGTGAGCAGGATAAGTTCTTGCATAATTTTGTTTTTTGAACAACATTTTATTTTTGAACAATGTTCAATTTTAAGGCAAAAAAAATCACAAAGTTTCCATAATTTGTAAAAAAGCCGCATAACCTTGTTCCACAATGGAATCGGGATTTTCGAGGTGCACACCTTTGCTGCGTTGGCTGTTGTGCAAACTGCACATACCATGTACAAGGCTCCAGATCATAAAACTCAGGGGCTCGAGTTGGTGGTTTTTAAAATGTCCGGCGTTGATACAATCCTGTACGGTTATTTTTAGGGCAGAAAACGTGGATTTCCCTTCGTTCCAGTCGGCGTTCTTTTCATCTTCCAGGTAATCCATTGGCGCTTTCAAGGTGAACATCAAATCATACATATCGGGGTTTTCAAGGGCAAAGCGAATATAAATCCGGCCCATCGCCCGCAATCTTTCCATCGGATCGGCTACGGCGAACAGTACTTTAAACTGATTCCCTAGTTCCGTAAAGCCCTCCGAATGCAACGCGTGCAGGATATCCGTTTTGTCCTTAAAATAAACATACACGGTTCCGACGCTGTAATCCACCGCATCGGCGATGTTGCGGATGGTGGTTTGTTCAATACCTTTAGCCACAAACAGTCGGCGGGCTGCTTGCAAGATGAGGTCGCGCAGGGCTTCCTTTTCTTTTATTTTTCGATCGGATATGCTCATGACTGTATGGAGGGGCAAAGATAATGAACGTTGTTCAATAATTGTTTGGTTCCGTTAAAAGATTAAGAAAGGCTAAAACCTCCTGCATACGTTCCTCAACGGAAAAATCACCCGAAATCTCCATAGTAGAAACAGTGGCTTGATGCAGCCAGGCCTTATGTGCGCTCACAGTTCGGTTGGCAATGCCCGTTTCCTGGTCGTAATCGGCTGCCCAGCGCATAAACTCGTCAAACAATGCGATTCGCACCGGATCGGTCAAAATCACATCGCCATACCGCTGCAATTCTCTTTTTTTGAGCCGTTCCAGTCGGATTTCGGGCGGTATCCACAGAAAAACCATTAAATCAAAGGCTGGAAACACGTTTTCACCCCAATTCAAAATCGAACCACCCAGGATCCAGTCGCCTGCATCCAGCAAATCCTGGCGGATCATCTGATTGCGCAATTCCGGGTCTCTGCGCACGGTAAATGGCGGTTCTGAAGGTGCCCAAAAGTAGTGGTCGCTATCGAAATAGGGTGTTTTTAAATGTTGCGCCAAGGCAAGGCCGAGGGTAGTTACCCCGCTGCCGGAAGCACCAAACAGGTAGATTTTCATACTTTTTAAAACGTCAAAATCGCATTTCCTGTTGTCAATTCCTCAAAACCAAGACTCGGCCGCCCTAAAGGCTTACCATTCAAAGTAGTTTGCCCAACGCCTTTTTGTTCAATCCGCAAAGTTTTGCCTTTCCCCACATGCACCACTGCGTTTTTCACCTGCGTTGCCCCCAGTACAAAAGCGCCATCGAAAGGATTCACCGGATAAAAACCAAGGGTGGTGAAAATATACCAGGCACTCATCTGTCCACAATCGTCGTTACCAATCATGCCTTGTGGGGTATCGTCGTAAAATTCCTGACAAATGCGGTGCAACAATGCATGCCCCTTTTCCGGATGGTCCGTAAAGGCATATAAATAAGCAATATGATGGCTGGGTTCGTTCCCGTGGGCATATTGACCAATCATGGCTTCCTGCCCAAGGTGTTTGTTCGGGTTGAGGGCTTTGATGGTAAAAAAACTGTCTAATTGATCGAAAAACCCCTTTTTACCCCCTAATAATTGCACCATACCGGATACATCGTGCAGCGCGGGCGTCCAGAAATACTGCCAGGCGTTGGCTTCGGTGTAATCGCCCGGATTGTTCATGGGCGAGGTGGCCATGAGTGGATTAAACGGGTTGCGCCAATGGCCTTTGCTGTCTTTGCCGCGCATTTGGCGGGTAGCGGGGTCGTACAGGTTTTTATAAAAGGCTGCGCGTTTTCGAAACTGCTCGGCTATTTCTTTTTTACCCATGCTTTCGGCCATTTGGGCAATGGCGGCATCATCCACCCCATGTTCGAGGGTGCGCGACACAGCTTCATTATCCAAACTGTCGAAGGGATAATAGCCATATTGATTGAGCAAGGTCCAATTGCTGTTGAAGTGATTTTCGGTGCTGGACTTGACCATTTCTTGTAAAGCATTGTTTTCATCGAACCCAGAAAACCCTTTTTGGTAGGCATCGGCCATTACCGGAATGGCGTGGTTGCCAATCATACAGTAATTATCCTGGCCCCAGGCGGTCCAAATGGGCAAAAAACCTGCTGTTTGTGCGTGTGCGACCATGCTGCGCACAAATCCATCCACACGTTCAGGCGCAATCAGGGTGTATAAGGGATGGGCGGCACGGTGGGTATCCCACAAGGAAAGGGTCGAATAGTATTCCCCATTTACCGCCAGGTGTATTTTATCGTCGGGGCCGCGATACAGGCCGTCTACATCGGCGATATTGGAGGGTTGGATGAAAAGTCGGTACAAACAACTGTAAAAAATGGTCTTCTGCTTTTTATCGGCTTCTATTTCAATGCGGCTTAAATAGGTGTTCCAAACCTGTTTGGCATGCGCAACTGTGGCCTTGAAATCCCAGCCTGGCAATTCGACCTCCATGTTTTTTTTAGCGCCGTCTACATTTACACTGGATAAAGCGACCTTGATGTTCAATATTTTATCCGGCAAATCAAATTTCAGGATGTAGCGCGGCGCGTTTTCCTTAGGTTTTCGGGCCAATTGGATGTGTGACGCAAACGGCTGGTTGAATGTCAGAACAAAATAATACTTTTTGTCTACCCAGTTTTTGGTGTGACAATACCCGGAAATCGTACGTGCGTTTTCAATTTGTACCGCACTTTCCAGCACCAGGGAGTCGGTGAGAAAACGCAGACCATGCTGCAAATCCACCAGTAAATTTGCATTCCGATTAGGATACGTATATTGGTGAAAAGCAACCCTTTCTGTAGCCGTCAGTTCCACGTTTACCTTGTTTTTCAGACTCACCTGATAGTATCCGGGCGTGGCCGTTTCGCTCAATTTTAGGTACGATTCTTCAAAATGGTCTTTTTTGTTGCCAGTAAATGGCTGTAACAACACATCGCCAAACTCGCTGATGCCCGTACCATTGGCGCGCGTTTGAGAAAAACCCATGATCATCGTGTCTTGATATTGATACCCGCTGGTGTAATCCCAGCCTTCATCGCGGTTGTCGGGCCCGGGTTGCACCATCCCAAACGGCATACAAGGCCCCGGAAAGGTGTGTCCGGTGCCATCGGTACCGATAAAAGGATTTACCCATTTGGTATAATCGGGTGGCGGGAAAGGCCCATTTTTAAATGAATTCACCCCAAAAAAGCCCCCAAAAGCAAGCAACAACAGACTGAAATAACGCATATTTTACTTTTTTAGCAAAAACAACATCGGAACATCCAATCGCTTATTCCAGGCCTTTTCGCTGTGATCTTCTCCGGGAAAATATTTCGTCATCCAGTTCTTTGCTGTAAAACCTTTCATCCGCATCAGGGCGTCCACTTGTTTCTGAATCGTTGGATATAGGGCATCCAGCGTTTGGTCGCCACAATCCAAATAAATGCTGTGGTTTTTCGGATTAGGCAAATAAAGGCGCAAATAATCCTGAAAAGCAGATGGAAAGGGGTTGTTTTCGAGGGTGAAAATGCCAGGCCAATGGGTACTCAGACAAGCGGCACCGCCAAAAATGGCTGGATATTCACAAATGGCATACAACGAAATCAAGCCGCCCATGCTGCTACCGGCCATAAAGGTGTTTTTGCGGTCGGGTAGGGTAGGGTAGGTTTTATCGATAAATGGCTTCAGCTCGGTGACGATAAATTTCAGGTAATCATCCGAGTGAATTTCATAATGGTTAAAAACGGAAACGCCATTTGCCCGGGCCGCCGCGTACATCATTTCTTTTTTCTCAGCAGATAATCCTTCAAAGGGTTTTTGGGGAAAATAATCGGCATGTCGGGTTTTGCCGCCGTTCCAAATGCCCACGACGATTACGTCTTTCACCATTTGTGCCCGCGATAAATCGGTCAATACATCGTCTACATTCCAACTGGTTCTGTTCCAGGAGGTAGTGGGATCATACAGCATTTGTCCGTCGTGCATGTATAATACCGGGTATTTTTTTGCCGGGTCGTATTTTTCGGGTAACCACACGTCCACGTTGCGCTCGGTCACGTATTTCGACTGAAAATCAGCATAATGGTCCAGTTTTCCAAACGCTACTTGTTGCAACGGCGGCTTTCCCAACAAAAAATAAACAGGAACAGACAAACGCGCGGCCCAGTCTTTTTCATTGTGTCCGGTGCCGGGATATACCGCACTTTTGAAGTTTCCAGGGCCAAAACCCTTGTTTTGCATCAAAATATCTACAAAGTCCTGGTAAACGCCGTACATCGTATCCATTTCGGTGGTGCCGTGGTCCATGTATATTTTATGGCCGAATGGTGCGGGCGTCTTTTTTTGCAGATAATTAAAAGCCGCCAAGGGCAGTTCAAAGTTTTTCTCCGTCTTCGCCACCCAGGCAACGGAAAGGCAGGCCGCCCCGCCAAATACTTCCGGATACTCCGAAATGGCGTACATCGAAATGAGGCCGCCCATGCTCGAACCCATGATAAAGGTCGCATCTTTATCAGGGTAAGTGGAAAAATTCCGATCAATGAACGGCTTTAGTTCTTCAACGATAAACTTCAAATAGGCATCCGATTGGGGCTTGTTTTGCAGTTCATTAGCCAAAAATGCAGATCGAAAGACCGGTGTGAGCGTATTTAAAAACGCCTGCGGGAAATATTCGGAATGGCGGTATTGGCCGTTGTTCCAGATTCCAACCACGATGCAGCGCTCTATTTTTTTCTCCTGCAATAATTGGGTAAACGTCTCATCGACTTGCCATTCCTGCTGGTTCCAGGTTTTCGAAGCATCAAACAACATTTGCCCATCGTGCATGTATACCACGTTGTATTTTTTGCCATACGTATAATCGGCGGGCATCCACACATCTATATTGCGGGCATCGACGTATTTGGAAGCAAAATTTTCCAGGCGCTGAATGCTGCCTGAAGCAAGCTGTGGCAGTTGTTGGGCTTGTGCAGTGGCGCTTGTAAGGAATAAGCAAAGGGCTAGGTGTTCGAATTTCATATGGTTGGATTGTAATGCCCCGCTAAGTTAGATTAATCAATTTCAAAAACCATCGCAGATTTAGGAAAAATTGGAATGGGATCCTTCAAGCGCACCGAAATACGGGTGGCGATTTCGGTAGCCGTGGTTTTTCCGTGCAAAATTTCAGCAAAAGCCTTGGTTTCCACATTTACCACGTCTTCATTTTTATTCATGACCACCATCACGGTTTTGGTCGCGTTGTGCCGGAAATAAACATACACGCCTTTTACCGGGGCAAAATGCAGGGTGGCGCCATTGGAAATTACGGGGTTGTTTTTGCGCCAATTCAACAGTTTTTTCAAGTAATCCTGGTATTGTTGCTGTACTTGTAACAATCCTTTCCCGGTAAAGGCATTCACAGCATCACCCTTCCAGCCGCCTGGAAAATCGGAGCGGATGACGCCGTGGTTGCCCGGATATCCCGTGTTGTCCATGTAAATTTCAGCGCCGTAATACACCTGTGGAATACCACGGATGGTCAATAAATACGTAAGGGCCATCCGTGCCAGGCCGTAATCCTGGTCAAGTTGGGTAAAAATGCGGTCCATATCGTGGTTATCACCAAATACCAACAAGGCATTCGGGTTGGCATACACGATATCATTGGCGAGCGCCTCGTACAAATTACTCATGCCTTTGGAAAAATTGGGATCTTCGGGCTCCTTTAACGCTTTTACTAAGGATGATTGCAAGGGAAAATCCATCGTACTTTTCAAACAGCCAGTATAACCGTCGCTGTTCTTTTTGCCTTGTTGCCAATAGGATGCGATCAAAGGATTGAGCGTCCATTCTTCTCCCACAATGCTGAAATTGGGATATTCCTGCATGACGCTGCAGCTCCAGTTTTGCAAAAATGTTTTATCCGAATAACAATACGTATCCTGTCGAATGCCCCCCAAATGCAAGGTTTCGATCCACCAAATGGAGTTTTGGATTAAATAGGTGGCCAAAAACGGGTTTTGTGCATTCAAATCGGGCATGGTAGGCGCAAACCAGCCTTTGGTCATGCTGTTTTTATCCGCCTGGGAAGCATACGGATCTTCATTGACGGTGCGGCGGTGGTTGGTATAGCCAAATGTATCCAGGCTGTTGACCCAGTTTTTAAAGGGTAAATCCTGCATCCACCAGTAATTCAATCCAATATGATTGATGACGCCGTCAAATATGAGTTTCAATCCCTTTGCGCGCGCCTTGGTTGCCAGTGCTTTATAATCATCTAAAGTGCCAAAACGCGGGTCAACTTTATAATGATTGGTAATGGAATAGCCGTGGTAGGAATAAGCCTCCATGTCATTTTCGAGCAGTGGATTTGGCCAAATCGCCGTAAAACCCATGTCCGCTATATAATCTAAGTGATCGATCATACCTTGGATGTCTCCACCATGTCGACCGCCGGGCGCCTTGCGGTCTACGTTGGTTTCTCGCATGCCGGGCACCACGTCGTTATCTGGATTGCCATTCGCAAAACGGTCGGGCGTAATCATGTACACCACGTCGGAAGCGTCAAATCCGCGGATTTGATCGGCAGGTATTGCTCGTGCGGCTAAGGTGTAGGGATAAGATGCCTGCATTTTTCCGTCTTTTTTAAATTCGAGGGAAAACGTGCCTGGTTTGACGTTTTTATCAATTAAAAGATCAATAAACAGGTAATTTTTGCTGTCTGCTCGATGCACTTTGACGATTTTCACGCCGGGGTATTGAACTTGCGGGGTTGTTGCGCCAATTCCGGCACCATGCACCAAAATTTGCAAGGCCGGATTGCGCATCCCAACCCACCAATTGCCAGGTTCAACGTGGTTCAGGGTGATTTGTGCATAAAGATTTGCCTGACAAAGAACTATACCGAGCAGGAAAAAACGGGCAATAAGGTTGCTTTTTGACATAGTGTGGTTGAATGAACGTATCTAAATATGAACGGTCTTAAAATCAGATTCTACAGGCACCGTAAAAACCAGTAAATCGGGTTCCCGGTCCTTCCCCAGGGCAATAATTGCGCCTTTTTTATCGCAGGCCACACTTTGTCCACCGTACACCTGACCTTGCCAGGGACCATTGCTAAGTATTCCCACCAAATCGGCCCCCACCACAGGACAACCAACTACTTGGGCAGCGTGTTGTACCACTTTTTGCAACGCCAATCCGTGGCCAGGCCATGCTGTTTCCGGGGCTGCCCAACCGTAAGGGATGAGCAATAAATCAGGTTTCAATTGCTGCAAAGCTACCAAATTTTCTTCCTGAAAAGAATCCGCGCAAACGAGCAAGCCAATATTTCCAAAACGGGTTTGAACGCAAGTTACGGTATTCCCGGCGGTATAAGGCGGCGACATCAATTCGGGCAACACATTGATTTTGCGGTGTTTAGCCAGCAATTTACCCTGGTCGTCGATCAAGATTGCGCTGCCAAACAGTTGATCGCCGTCTTTTTCATCCAGACCAATACATAGGTGTATTTGGTGCTTTTTTGCCATGTTGCATAAAATATCGCTATCAGGGCCGGGTATCGGATCGGCTTTTGTGTGGGCTTCCGGGTTCAACCAGCCATACAGCACCGATTCAGGGAACAACACCAGGACTGCGCCCTGGGCTTTGGCCGATTGAATGGCTTGTTCGATACGTTGTACGTTGCCGGCATGATCACCGTCCTGGCAATAAATTTGGGCGATGGCGATAACCATTTTCGCAGTATTGTTTTTTTGGTGATTGCTGAGGGAATATAGTCAACGCAAAGTGATTATGAAAATATCTGGCTTCTTATCCATTGACTTACAAGAAGGTTTTTGGGGTTTAAAAAAGGCATTTACTCCCCAAATTGCGTCAAATGATGGTCCAAATGCTTGTAAAACATGTTGTTCCACTCCTGGGTTTTCAGCGGACCGAAAGAATGAGTTTCCTTGTTATCGAAATAAGCGCCGCCTAATTGTTGGGTGCGTTGTATAAATTCAATTAAACGCGCTTTTTCAGCCTCAAAATCGCGGGAGCCTTTAATCAAAAAGGCCGGTGCTGTTTGCGACTGTTTTTTGTAGGGTTTCTCATTCACAACGTTAGGTTTTACCAGCAAACGCAAAATGAATTTCATAAAAGCGCCCGGTTTAGGGTGCTTATCTTCATACAACATTTCGTAGGTCACGCAGCAGTGCGCCAGCATTTGATCTACGGTCATCGTGCCCCAATGCGCCTTGGTTTCGGGGGTTAAATGGTTGATCCGGTCAATGATTTCATGGGTAACGGATGCTTCAAAGATGTTTTTCATGTCCAAATGTTAGGTAAGATGTTAGGTGCTGTAAAGGTCCGATACAATACCCTTAAAGTCAAAAAAGTGTCTACAAAAATCCCCCAACCCAAAGTTCCGCCACAAACCCTTACTTTTGCCCCCGAACCAAGCACGATCTATATCGCACTTCCATGAAAAAACACAATTTCTCGGCTGGTCCTGCCATTTTACCAGCCCCTGTACTTAAAGAAGCGGCAAAAGCAGTTGCTAATTACCAAGGCATCGACCTTAGTTTACTGGAACTTTCGCACCGCGGACCAGAATTTACGGCCGTGATTGAAGAAGCCAATGCATTGATGACCGAAATTCTGAGTTTGCCACCCGAATATAAGGTGCTTTGGCTGACCGGCGGCGCTAGCACCCAGTTTTTTATGGCGCCCATGAATTTGCTCAATGAAGATGAAACGGCCGTGTACACCGACACCGGTACCTGGGCCAATAAAGCCATCAAAGAAGCAAAAGGTTTCGGTAAGGTTGAAATATTGGCTTCCTCGAAAGACCAGAATTATAACTTCATTCCAAAGGGGTATAAAATTCCAAAAGAGGCAAAATACCTGCATTTAACCAGTAATAACACCATTTTTGGCACCCAATTGCACAAATTCCCAAAATCTCCGGTGCCGATTGTGTGTGATATGTCTTCCGATTTTTTAAGCCGTCCGGTGGATGTTTCCCCATTCGGTTTGATTTATGCAGGTGCGCAAAAAAACCTGGGTCCGGCCGGTACGACCGTGGTGATTGTGCGCGAAGATATACTCGGTACGGTAAAACGCTTTATGCCGGCCATGCTGGATTACCGCACCTTTATTAAAGAAAACTCGCTGTACAACACGCCGCCGGTTTTCCCGATTTATGTATCGATGCTGACCCTGCGTTGGTTGAAAAAACAAGGCGGTTTGAAAGCGATTCAGCGCAAAAACAAAACGAAAGCGGCGCTGTTATATACTGAAATTGATGCAAATCCGCTGTTCAAAGGCACCGTCGCGAAGGAAGACCGCTCCTTGATGAATATTTGTTATGTGATGGAGGAAAAATACGCGGCCCTCGAAAAGGAATTTTTGGCAGAAACAGAAGCCAACGGCATGGTGGGCCTGCAAGGGCATCGTTCGGTGGGTGGTTTCCGCGCGAGCACGTACAACGCGATGCAAAAATCAAGTGTACAAGCTTTGGTGGATTTGATGCAGGATTTTGCACGCCGCAAAGGATAAAATGCTTCATAAAAAGAGAACAATCAAACGATTAATACATATTGACGGCACGGCGCTTCCGGTAACGATCGCGTTGGATTTGTTGCGTGGGCATCGTTATAGTTTGAGTTCGCGTTCCATCCGGATGCGCCTGCCCGTCAATGCTACCGAAAGTACCATTCAAGAGCATTTGGATGCCTGCCGGGATTGGGTTATGGGCGCATTGGCCCAAAAGCCTGAATTGCGCGCCGCCTATTTTGGGAAAATTCATCAGCACGGCGAAATCCTGAACGTAGGCAACCGAAAATATGTGCTGGATATTGCCTTCAAAGACCGGGCAACCAACACCGCAAAAATGATTGGCGATACGATCAGTTTGGAAATTAATCCAAAATTGAATGACTGGCAGCGCTCGCGGGTGACCAAAACCTTGCTCAGCCGCATTGTTGCTCGCGATTTTCAGGCCGAAATTACACACCGGGTGTTGGAATGGAACGACCGCACATTTAAAAAGCCCATCCAAAGCGTCAATTTGAAATACAACCATTCCAATTGGGGCAGTTGCTCTTCCAAGGGCAATGTAAATTTATCTACTCGATTGCTTTTTGCCCCCAAAGAAGTACAGGATTATGTGATTTTGCATGAATTGGCGCATTTAGTCGAACTCAACCATTCGGATCGTTTTTGGGCTTTGGTTGAAAAGCACATGCCCGATTATCAGGAAAAGGAAAAATGGTTGAAAAAGCATAGAAATGCGTGTGATTTTTAATAAAATTTGGTCCTACGAACAGGCAAATTCAGCATTGAAATAACAGAGTAACCCATGAAGCGCAAGCATTTTCTCAAAACCCTGGCAATTTTGCCAATAGCTGGTACCGCTATGAAACTCAGCAGTTTGAATAAAATGGCCGAATCCTTTGGCGATACCGAGCCGATGCCGGTGATGTTTATGGGACACGGTAGCCCCATGAATGCCATCGAGGAAAACGATTTTGTACGCGGTTTCCGAAAAATGGGGGAGGGGATTCCAACGCCCAATGCCGTGATTTGTGTGTCGGCGCACTGGGAAACCAAGGGCACTTTCGTCACCGCAATGGAAAAACCGCCTACCATCCACGACTTTGGCGGATTTCCGCAGGCTTTGTTCGATGTAGAATATCCAGCGCCCGGCAGTCCGGCATTGGCCAAAGAAATGCAAACCCTGGTTACAAAGACCGCCGTGGGACTGGATGAACAATGGGGCCTCGATCATGGTGCCTGGTCGGTGATCAAACATTTGTACCCGAGAGCCGATGTTCCGGTGATTCAATTAAGCCTCGATTACAGCCAGCCGCCGCAGTACCATTACGATTTGGCGCGCCAGTTGTCGGCCTTGCGCAAAAAAGGCGTGCTCATTATTGGAAGCGGTAACATGGTACACAACCTGGGTAAAGTAGCCTGGAATCGCCTCAATGAAACCGGTTTTGGCTTCGATTGGGCCATCGAAGCCAATGATAAAATGAAGACAAGCATCCTTTCGGGCGATCATACCGATTTAATTAATTTCAAGACGCAAGGCAAAGCGTTTGATTTGGCGATTCCTACGCCGGAGCATTATTTGCCATTGTTGTATGTGTTGGCTTTGCAGAATAAGGACGAAAAACCGACTTTTTTCAACGACCAGGCTGTGGGCGGCGCTTTGACGATGACTTCTGTGAAGATTGAAAAAGCATAATCGCTGATTTGCCAAAAAGCAGCAAAAGGATATTTGGGGCGTATCATTGGATTGATTTATCTTTGGCACATAACTCAATCCATCATACGATGAAAAACCTGCTTCTTCTACCTTTGCTGTTTACCACCCACCTGTTGTTTTCCCAGTGTTTTCCTGCTGAAAGTTGTGAAACTGCCAATATATGCCTGTTTAATAAAGCTGCATTGGAAAGCAAAACCTGGAATAATACGTTTGCTACCGGCGATTATTTTAGTACGATTTGTGGACAAATTGCCATCCACAATGACCAATGGTTCGGATTTATAGCATCTGGTGATCCGCTTGATATAACCGTAATCGCTTCCAATTGTGCGAACGGGGATGGCCTTCAAATTGCTTTAATGGAATCTTGCACCGTGGATGCGTTTACTTGCAACCCAGGTGGTGCAGGCAGCGCTTCCGATCCACTGCAATTGTTTCATCCCGGTCTGGAAGCCGGAAAGCAGTATTTTTTGATCATAGACGGCTGGGTTTCAGATGCCTGTGATTATAATTTTATTGTTACTTCCGGCATTGGAGAATCTACCTCTGGCGGCAAGATCACAGGTACGGTTCGAATCGATCAAAATGATGATTGTCTCTCCGATTCAACCGATTTGCCAGCCCCCAATGTTCCCGTCTCAAAAACAGGAAACTACGCCTTTACAATCCCTACAAAAGCAGATGGTTCTTATACTTTTTATCAACAGGATACCATTGATGTGGTAATTTCGGTGTTGCCCATACCCGGTGGCGCCTGGGAAGTATGTACGGATTCGGTGCTGGTATTGGGCGATACCCTTCAGCAAGTCGATACGGTCAATTTTGTCCTGAAACCCTTGGTACAATGCCCTATCGCAACTGTTGAACTGGGCCCTGCGCCTTTTTTACGCGCCTGCCTTACCAGCAAATTAGTGGTGAAATACGGCAATTACGGCACGATTCCCGCCGAAAACATGAGGGTGGCAGTCGTGATTCCAAATGAACTGGAAATTTTACAAAAGCCTGAAAATTTACCCTTTACCCAACAAGGCGACACCTTGATTTTCGAAGTGGGTAACTTGGGACCCTTAGCGTTCAATAATTTAACTTTTTTAGTGCGCCCTCCATGTAATAATGGCTTGTTTGGACGTACCCTTTGCTTCGAGTCTTATGTGAAAATAAACAATCCTTGTCCGGAAGTCGCCATTTCCCACCCTAAAATAAGGTTACAAGCCGAATGTATCGGCGACTCGACGGTGCAATTTACCCTGACCAACAAAGGCGGTGCGCCGACCTTAACGCCCTTTAAATACCTGGTGTATAAAAACGATCAACTCGTTGCTACCCAAACTTATACCCTCGACAATGGCGCTTCTTTCACGCTTTCCTATCCTGCTGCGGGCGAAACCTGGCGCCTGGAATCGGACCGCGATGATACCGGTGCACGCACGACGGTATTTATAGAAGGCTGCAGCGGCCTGACGCCTGGACAAGCCAATATGTACTGGTTGGATGATCCCGATTTGGACCATGATAAAAAATGCCGGGACGTGGTGGGTTCTTATGATCCGAATGGCAAGTTTGCCTTCCCAACCGGCGTGGGACCAGACCATATTTTGCCCGCCAATGCCCCTTTGGAATACGTTATTCATTTCCAAAATACCGGCAATGATACCGCGTTCAGGGTGTTGTTGCGCGATGTGCTGCCCAATACACTCAATCCCCTTCATTTCCGTCCGGGCGCAGCGTCCCATCCGTACACCTGGCAATTACTGAACCACACTTTAGATGTGGTTTTTGATCCGATCATTTTGCCGGATACCTTCACCAATAAGGCGGCCTCCAGCGGCTGGTTCCAGTTTTTTATCGATCAGGCAGCCGATTTACCGGATGGTACCTTGATTCAGAATGCCGCCGCCATCTATTTTGATTTTAATGCACCCATCATTACCGACACCGTATGGCATAACATTGGCCAGTTGTCGGTACAGGTCAGTCAGCCTAAAACAGCAGCGCTTATTCGGTGGAATGTGCTTGGAAATCCGGCAGCGGACCGTTGCGTTTTTCAGCGCAATACCCCCACGACTGTGGTGACCCGCCTGGAATTATACCATCTTGATGGAAAATTGGCGCATGTTTTGGAAATCGCGCCAGGCACCAATGGTATTTTGGAGCGCTCCAATTTGCCTGCGGGCATGTATCTTTTCCGCATGGTGGAAGCGGGCGCGGTAACGGGTTCGGGAAAAGTAATGTTTAATTGATAGTTGTTAGTTGATAGTTGTTAGTTTGGACATGCCCAAATATGGTTGACAAAAAGGAGTTGAATATCAACGCACAAATCAACTAAATTTGGGCATGCCAATTGGCGTGTTAACCCTACGGCCTTGATTGTTTATAATCATGTCAGCCTTTCAGGCTTTTGTACAAATGCGTGACTTCTCCGAAGTCAGAAGGAATTGGTTGGTTGTTGTTTTCTACAAATGCGTGACTTCTCCGAAGTCAGTAGGGTGTATTGTATGCGGTTTTTTGTACAAATGCGTGACTTCTCCGAAGTCGGTAGGTAGGTATTGATGTTTGATTAGTTTTAGAATCATATCAGCCTTTCAGGCTTTTATACTAATGTGGTACTTCTCCGAAGTTTAGAGAGTTATTTTTTGTTTTATTCTTTGTATTTTATTGGTTGTTAATTAGTTAGAAACGGACTTATCACTCCTCACTCCTCACTTATCACTCCTCACTCCTCACTTATCACTCCTCATCACTCCTCATTCATCACTCCTCCCTAAATATCAAAACTAAACCCTTCTGCAACGAATTCCTCGTATTTGTCCTGATCAAACTGGTAGAGTTTAGCAGGCCGATGTGCCACGCCTGCTTGCGACTCAGTGAGTTCTACCAGCAAGTTCATGGACAGGATCTTTTTTCGAAAATTGCGTTTATCCAGCCCGTTGACGGGGTTTAGGACGGATTCGTAAAGGTGTTGTAGTTCGGTGAGGGTGAATTTAGGCGGGAGCAATTCGAAGCCTACAGGCGACATCCGTACCTTGCGTTTGAGGCGTTTGAGGCAACTATCCAGGATTTCATTGTGATCGAATGCCAGTTCGGAAACTTTGGAAACAGAATGCCACTTGGCTGATTGTGCGAATGAGGCAGGCGTGACCGCATAATCAGAAATTTTAATCAAAGAATAATAGGCGATCGTAATGACACGGCCAAGCGGGTGGCGGTCAACGGCTCCGAATGTCTTTACCTGTTCGAGGTAAACGTTGCGCAACCCGGTTAACTGCTCCAATACCCTCGCTGCTGCGGTATCAAGATCTTCGTTCGGATACACCAGATCGCCCGGAAGCGCCCATTTACCTTTGTAAGGCGCCGCTCCCCGTTGAATCAAAAGCACCTTGAGATCTCCTTCGTCGAACCCAAATATGACATTATCAACCGAAAAAGCCGATTTAAAGAAGCTTTCGACTTCGCTCATTTTATTTGTTGTCTGTAGTAGGGGGTAAAATTACATACTAATTTAAGAAAGGCCTACTTTTGCATCGATTTTGGCAGCAAAATTGCAATACGTTTTCATTCGTACATTTTAATCGTCCGTGCCAAGACAGTTTTGCTTTTCGGGGTTGCTTTTTTTTAACCTGTACCTTTCCCCACATTTGATTTTCGTATTATGCAAATTGATATTCCTGCACATATAGAAAAACTGTTGTTTCTCCATGACACCCTCCATATTCCGGATTTTGGTGGTTTCACCGCCGTGAAGTCTACTGCCAACGTCGATTATGTAGGTGGCGTGGTTAATCCACCCCATAAATCCCTCACTTTTAGCGAAAACCTGACCCTCGACGATGGTATTTTAGTGCAAGATATAGCCAGCACCCATGGCATCCCTGACGAAGATGCACGGCGCGCGTTGGCCGATTTTGTGGAAAAAATGCGCGATTTATTGAATCAACGCGAAATCGTAACCTTACCTGGAGTAGGCCGTTTGTATAAAAATTATGTGCAAAAAATCCAGTTTTTACCCGATGCTACCAATTATAGCACCGAATCTTTTGGACTTCCACCGTTGCAGTTTTCTCCAATAGCCCGCTCCCGGGAGGTTTCCGAAAAAGCGCCCGATTTGATTCCAATGGCTACGGCGGTCAATGCAAGCAAGCCTGTGGCAGCCCCCGATTTGCCCGTGTACAATACGTCACCTGCCAAACCTGCCGGCCGTATTTCACTGTGGGGCGCAATAGGGTCGTTGTTGCTTTTATTGGGCATTATTGCTGGCGTTTGGTGGCTGCGGGAACACAAAGCTGTTAAATCGCCTGTCGCCAAACTGGAAAAAGAAAAAACGGAGAAAAGTAGTGCCGTCACACCCGAACCGGCAAAAGCAAGTAAAACCAATGTGGCGCCCGTTGCAAAAGAACCTGCCACGCCAAAAGGCGAAGATCTGGACGAACAAGTGAAGGAGTCGGTGGCCCAAAAAGTAGAAGAGGCGCGCCGTGAAACACTGAAGGACACTAAAAAAGGCCGCCTCTGTGTTTTGATTATTGCCACCTTGCAGGAAAAAACCAATGCCGACCGCACGATCCAAACCCTGAAAAAGGCCGGGTATGACGTGTATCTTTCCCAGAAAAAAGGGTATCAGGTAGGCGTACAGTTTCATTACCAAAATATGCAAGAAATTCAGCAAAAAATGATTGCTTTGCAGGATCTTACAGGTGCTAAAGAAATCTGGATCAAGCAAAAATGAAACAAATAGACCATATCGGCATTGCCGTGCGCAACATGGAAGAAAGCAATGCGCTTTTTCATAAATTGTTGGGCATTCCGCACTTTAAAGTTGAAACCGTGGCCTCCGAAAAAGTGGCTACTTCTTTTTTCCAAATCGGCCAAAGCAAAATTGAATTGCTGGAAGCTTCCGACCCGGAAAGCCCGATTGCCAAATTTATTGAAAAACGCGGCGAAGGCATCCACCACATTGCCTTTGAAGTAGACGATATTCGCGCCGAAGTAGAACGCCTTGAAAAAGAAGGCTTTACGCCACTCAACAAGGAGCCAAAGCGTGGTGCCGACAACAAATGGGTGGTGTTTTTACACCCCAAAACGACGAATGGCGTACTCGTCGAACTCTGCCAGTCCATCGATCCGGCAATGTAATGGAAACGCCCCTCCAGCAATACAATGCGGCGTTTCTGGATGCGCTGAAGCAACTCAATCCAGCACAAAAACAGGCCGTCGACCAAACGGAAGGCCCGGTTTTGGTAATTGCAGGTCCCGGAACCGGCAAAACCCACGTACTCGCAACCCGGATCGGCAAAATTTTGCTCGATACTGATGCCCGCGCACAAAATATCCTTTGCCTTACTTTTACCGATGCCGGTGCGCGCGCCATGCGTGAACGCCTTTTAAGCATCATCGGCCCCGAAGCCCACCGCGTTCCGGTTTTTACCTTCCACGCTTTTTGTAACCGCGTCATCCAGGAAAATATCGAACTGTTTGGGCGCGGCGACCTCGAGCCCCTCAGCGACCTGGAAAGGGTAGAGGTGATTCGGCAATTGCTGGAAAACCTGCCTGCCGACCACCTGTTGCGCGAGGGCAAAAAACAGGCTTTCTTCTTTGAAAAACAACTGAAAGAACTGTTTTCGGTGATGAAAAAAGAAGGCTGGACACCCGGATTTGTGCTCCGTAAAGTGGACGAATTTCTGGCCAGTTTGCCCGAACATCCCGATTATATTTACCAAATAAATAGCCGTTTCGGTAAAAAAGGCGCACCCAAGACCGCAAAAGTCAAGGATATTACCGAAAAAATGGTGCGTTTGAAGGCTGCTGCGGATTTGTACCCGCGCTACCAACTGGCCCTCCAACGCACCGGGCGCTATGAATATGAGGATATGATGCTTTGGGTGCTGAAGGCTTTCGAAACCAATGAAGCCCTGTTGCGCAATTATCAGGAGCGTTATCAATATTTTTTGGTGGATGAGTACCAGGATACCAATGGGGCACAAAATCAATTGTTGCACCACTTGCTCGATTTTTGGGAATCACCCAACGTGTTTATTGTGGGCGACGACGATCAGAGTATCTATGAGTTTCAAGGTGCCCGATTGGCCAATTTGCTGGAATTTTACCATAAATTCCAACCCGCGCTGCAATCGGTTGTCCTTGAAATCAATTATCGCTCTACCCAGGAAATCCTCGATGCGGCCTCTAATGTGATCGAAAACAATGCTTTACGCGCTGTACGCGCATTGGGCGCGACGTTTGAACAAAAAAAATTACAGGCCTATACCAAGGCAACAGACGGAGCGGCCATTCAGGTATATGAAAATCGCCTGCATGAAACGGCGGCAGTGGTAGACCAAATTGCGACACTGCTTCAGGACAACGTCGATCCAAAAGAAATTGCGGTGCTGTATGCCCGCCACAAGGAAGCCGTGCGTTTGATGCAATTGTTGGATAAAAAAGGCATTGCATACACCACCAAACGGCCTGTTAATTTATTGGATTTGCCTGTTATGCAGCAGTTTCGAGAGCTGTTGCGGTATTTGAGCGACGAATCCAATGTGCCTTTCAGTGGTGATTATCGGTTGTTCCGATTGTTGCATGCGCCCTGGTGGGGACTGGATCCTTTGGAATTGGCACAGTTGGCCATCCAATTGCGCGCGCCCGAAGCGTCCACCGAATCGGTTCAAAAAGGCGCTTTTTTTCGAAATTTTAGCAAAAATGCAGCGCCTACGCCACTTTATGCGCCTTTTTCGGATGCTTATTCCGTTTTGCGCACCTTGAACCAGTGGGTGGCCGATTGTCTGAATATGGCATTACCTGCTTTGATCGAACAATTATACCGTCAAAGCGGATTGTTACAATGGGCGCTC